>JALOMD010000239.1 GCA_025455595.1 Cytophagales bacterium
GAAAAACGTATCCGCACAGCCATGAAGATGCCAGGGCCACGCCCCTTTTGCCCGTGTTGCGTCCGGGTTCCATGAAGACTGCGGGGCTAACGCCCCTTGCAATTGTTCGCAAAGGGCGTTAGCCCTGCCGTCTTCGTAGCCTATGGATTTGCATTCCCAAAAGGGGCGTAGCCCTGCCATCTTCTCAATACGTGCGTAACATCAGTTATTAAACGGATGCAAACATCTGAATGTCAGTATTTTATTGATATTTTTGCTAAAAGCCAATAGCTAACCACTCATGGCCCGTTCAATACGTAATGAATGCGAAACTGAGCAGATTGGCACCCATGCGCAACGCCTGTTGGCGTTTCTCCTCCGGGTCGTTGTGGACGGACTGGTCTTCCCAGCCGTTGCCCAAATCGCATTCGTAGCTGTAGAAGCAAACCAACCGGCCTTCGTGAAACAGCCCGAAACCCTGCGGAGCCTTGCCGTCGTGTTCGTGGATTTTGGGCAGCCCGTTCGGGAAATCAAATTTCTGGTGATAGATGGGATGCGTGAACGGAACCTCGACGAAATTCAGTTCGGGAAACACTTTTTTCATCTCCAGCCGGATGAACTTGTCAAGCCCGTAGTTGTCGTCAATGTGGAGGAAACCGCCTGAAATCAGGTATTTGCGCAGGTTTCTGGCCTCCGCATCCGAGAAAACAACGTTGCCGTGGCCGGTCATGTGGACAAACGGGTACGAAAACAACTCCGCGCTGCCCACCTCGACCACCTCTTCTTCCGGGGCCAGGTTCAGTTTCAGGTTTTGGTTGCAGAACGCAATCAGGTTGGGCAGCGAAGTTTTGTTGGCATACCAATCGCCGCCGCCATTGTATTTCAGCTTGGCAATTTTGAGTATGGGCTGCTGGGCTGTTGTGTCTGCCAGTGTTAACAGAAAGCAGACCAATGAAATCAAGCAAATCAGTGTATTTCGGTTCATCATTTGTAGTTAGCCTTTTATTCGAAGCTTCTTGTCTTGGTACACGCAAAACTTGCCAATCATTTCCTGTTCAAAGTGATTGAGAATGTATTCAACTACCTTCACCTTTTCTGCGCCAGTGGCCTCTTCCATACGCAACAAAAGCACACCGTGATGTTTTTCTTGTTTGCTGTAGATCAATTCGCCAAAATCCTTGTTCATCGTGATGACCATCGTACCTTCTTCTGTTGCCAATCTTAAAATATCCAAGTCAGGCATGGACGGATTTATGTCCCTGACAGCGATTACCTCATAACCCGACTTCTGTAAATACATTTCAACGCTTTTGCCAACGCCTACGTCCGCCACAAACTTCAGGGTAGTGACAGCATCCATCTTACGCAGGAATTCTGTATATTTTCTCTTCTGCAATCAGATTGGCCGCGTACAAAAGGACAGCATAGATGTCTTCTACCTCCAGTTCGGGATATTCCTCCAACATTTCCTGCATAGTAACACCAGCCCCCAGTGCTTTCAAAACCTGTTCTGCTGAAATTCGCATTCCCCTCACGGTTGGTTTCCCCGCAAGCACATCAGGATTGATGGTTATTCTGCGCAAAATAGCCTCGTTCATTTTTCAGATTTTTTCGTTAAAACGCAAAACGTCAACACCTTTCATTGACGATGTTGAATATATGGCATGCGGCCATGGCAGCGGTTTCGGTGCGTAGGCGGCTGTTGCCAAGGCTTACCGGCTCGAAGCCGTATTGGCGGGCAAAACTCACCTCTTTCGGCGAAAAATCGCCTTCCGGGCCGATCAGCACGCAATAGTCGCCGCCGGGCGTGGCCGCTTTCGCAAGATAAGCCTTTTTTTCTTCGTCCAGATAGGCAATGAACCGCTGGGCGGCGTTTGTCTGCTTAACGAAATTCGCGAACGGAATCATATCCCGCACCACGGGCAAATACGCCTTCAGCGACTGTTTCATGGCCGCCACCGCAATTTTCTCCAGCCGGTCGGTCTTGAAATGCCGTCGCTCCGACCGTTCGCACGCCACGAAACTGATTTCGTCAACGCCCAGTTCCACGCATTTCTCCACCAGCCACTCGGTGCGGTCGGCGTTTTTGGTGGGAGCCACGGCCATGTGGATGCGGTAGTCGCGTTTGCCGAAGTCGGTTTGGGTGCGCAACACTTGCAGGCGCGGCTTTTTCCAGTCGGCATCGGCAATTTTCACTTCGTGCAAATTGCCGTGCCCGTCTGTCACGTTGACAACGGCACCAGCCGCCAGCCGCAGCACCTTGAACGCATGATGTGCCTCGTCGTCGGGCAAGGTTGGCTGGCTGGGCGTAAAATCGGGGGCGTAGAAAAGAGTCAAAAGAGTGATGAGTTATGAATGATGAGTGATGAGGGGGCGTTTTAGCCGTTCCCGCCGGTTGCGGGTTTTGTCATTTTTGCCCAAAACGCCTCCGCCTACCGCTGAATCGCAAACAGAGACAAACGCATTCTCACTCATCATTCATAACTCATAACTCATCACTAAAATTCGTATCCCATTGACAGTTTGAACGTGCGGTTGAAGGTGGCGAACTGCCGGTTGGCATCAATGCGTTGGAAGCCGTGGTCGTAGGCGGCCATCAGGTTGAAACCGTTCTCGAACTTATAGCCTGCTCCGACAACGCCGCTGAAGTCCCAACGCTGGAACCCGCTGCCAATGTCCAAGGTGCGGTTGATGGGGGCGAAGCCGAACAAACTGGCCCGCACGCGCATCCGGTTGTCCACCAGATACCCCACTTGCGGCCCGGCGAAGAAATGCAGGCCGTCGGTTACGTACAATTTGGCCAGCACGGGCATTTCAATGTAGTGCGACTGCACCCGGAACACGGCGTTGGCGTTGAGCAAGTTCAGCAAATCGGAATTGCCGGACAAGCGGCCGCTGAGTTCGGTGCCTTTGAGCGAATATTGCAGGCCCGGCTCAATGGCAAACCGGTCGGTGAGGTAAATGGCCGCGTAGCCGCCCGCGTGGAACCCGAACCGCGAAACCGTTGAGGCGGCTCCGTTGGTGGCATCGAGCAGGCTGCCGAGGCTTTGCACCGTTTCGCCGCGCCACGACGACAAGTTGCCGCCGCCGCGCAAGCCGTATTTTACCTGCACTTGCGCCGTTGCAGCCAGTGACATTCCGAACAAAACAGTCAGCAAGAAAAACGTCCTTTTCATACGTGTAGTAGTTTTGGTTTTTATGAACAACACGGCTCACAAGCCAAAGCCGTGCCAAAACCAATTTGTAGCCGCCTGACGGCTGTTGGAAAACCGAAAGCGTTTTGGGTGATTTTTGCCTAAAACGCTTGCCAACGGAATATGTCGGCTTGTCTCGCGCAAATCCGAAACAGGTGGGTTCGGGAATGTCAAGGCTTGCAGGCACCGTGGTTCACGTCATGGACGAGTCGAATCCGCAACCGGCAAAACGGCAGACCGACGGAAAACCGACAATTGCCTTAACAAGTCATGTCACAGCCAGTCTGAGATTTTCATAGATCAGCTTGCAAAAAGCAAAGCCTTCTGCATCATGCGCTTGGGTGCGAACGACACACAAGCGGAAAATTTTGAAAATCAACAAAAAAGTTTTGAACTTTTCTGATTTTGTTTCGATAAATTGCTTAATTAGCAAGAACGTCTTTTTGCAAAACCAAGAAACTTAAGGCCCGAAACCAATAACAGAAGTCAACGTAATGTTCTTCAAAGCCACTCATCCTTGGCACTACGTTGCGATGCACTGAGAATGGGCCTGTAGCTGCCTCTTTGCGGCACCTTGATTTCAGGAACATCTTTGTTCGGCTAACCCTGAACCGGAATTATTCGGCATCAGGTAACTCAGACAAGTCGCGTTTTGGGCAAAAAACGCCCAAAACGCTGGTGTACGCTTTTTCAAACCACACATAACTTTATTTATTGGTCATCAGCTACCTATGGAACTTCTCGACGTATGGGTCAGAACCGATTTGTTTACTGACCACCACCGGCCTTGTCCGCTGCTCATGCATTTGAGCAAGCCAGACACCCACCCGCACACTCTTTTTTGGAACGACCTGCGCCGTGTGCTGCCTCAATTGGTGAAAGTGCATTTTTTCACCGATCTGTCCGACGCAGGCGACATCGTGGTTGTGCCGCATGATGCCAAAGAGTGGTTGGCGGCCGGGCGGTTCAAGGAATTACGCAAGTTTGTGAAAGACTGCTTGGCAACGGGTCGCACGGTGGTCACGTTTGCGCTGGGCATTGAATACGAGCCGCAGCCGGGCGAAATCGCTTTCATTACTTCGGCGTATCGCACAAAAGGAGAGAAGGCGTTGCCGCTGCCGTCTTGGCTGTATGATATCGGGGCCGAGGTTACGCCTGTCCCAAAGCCTGCCCATCCGACGATAACGTTCATGGGCAACACCGAATACAAGGGGCGCATCGGCGAACTGCTAACCAAATTGCCGCTGCCCAGTCAGTTGATGACGCGACTGGCCTGCAGCCGCGTTGCGGGCCGGTTGTTGCCGTTGAACTTCCGGTTTGCCATAGCTCGCTGGCTCCGTCGCCGGGCGGTTTCCGAGACGCGCCACGCCACGCAGTTGGAGTCCCATTTGGTGGAACGCAACAATTTTTTCGTTTACTCGCCGGAGGAAATGGCAACGGCGCGGGCCGAATATTTGCAGAGCATTCAAAACCATGCGTATGCCCTGTGCCTGCGCGGCGATGCCAACGGCGACTACCGAACCTATGAAATCCTGTCGGCGGGGCGCATCCCGGTCATCGCCGACACCCGCCTTCGGTTTCCCGACCTGGAAGGCATGGAGTGGCGCGACTTCTGTGTGTTTATGCCCGTGACCCAACTGCACCGCATTGGCGAGACGGTGGCCGATTTCCACGCCCAACAGACGGAGGAGGACTTTCAGGCCAAGTGCCGCATGGCCCGCGAGGCGTTTGAGCAACTGCTGCCCCACCGTTACATTCACCGCATCATCGGCGAGGTGAGGAAAAAAGCCGAAGAGCGGAACAGACGCGCCAATGCTGCCCGGCAATTGGCGTACCACTGACGCTTCTGGCTTGAGCCGACTCGGCCGTTTTGGGCAATTTTTGCCCAAAACGCCTTCTACTTCTTGAAAAACAACTTCCACGTCTTCATCTGGTGAAAGCCGATGGAAGTTTTCAGCTTGCCGCCCTCGGTTTTGGCAGGCTGGATGTCCGTTTCCACATGGCTGCATTGCTTGGCTGCCGCCAGCGGCTGGCCGCCCGACAAGACCAGCGGCTGCGTGGAGCCTTGCAGGTTGTAGAACCGCGCCACAATGCCTTCCTTCGCCGCGCCTTCTTCGGCGGGTTTCAAAGCCCACAGCACTACGTTGTCGTTGTCGGTTTTCAAGAACGAATAACTCGGTGGCAACGCGTTGCCGCCCGAGGCGAACCCGGCGGCCAGCGGCGTTTGGTGTTCCAAGGCGAACTTCATGGCGGTTTTGGCATCGAAGGCGGCGGCGTGGGTTTGCAAGGCGAAGTGCTGCAAAAACAGGCTGTCGCCGTGCTGCTTGAAAATGCCGAGGTTTTTGTCCTTGTCCATCTGCCCACCCAACAGCACGTTGAGTTGCGAACTGTTTTCGTCCAATGATTCGGGCGTGCTGTTGCCGAGCCGCATGAAACTGCCGTCGCCGTTGGACAGCGTGACGCTGGCGTTGCCGCTGCTCACGTTGGCGAAGTGCTGCAACGAAAGCCAGTCGTAGCGGGCGAAGGTGTTGGCGTAGTGCCCGCCGCTGGCCTGCCGCTTGGCCTTGATGACGGCCCCGATTTCCTCGTGCCACGTGTCGGGCTTGTCCAAGTTGAACGAAAACGCCGTGGCGACCGTGTGGCCGAAGTTTTTCTGCACGCGGTTTTGGATGTCGATGCGCGGCAGGTGCTTGTAGAGCGTAATGCGCGTCTCGTGCCGCAGCGAGTCGTTGGCTTGGCAAAGCAGCGTGGTGCTGACGGGGCCGTCGTTTTCGACGCGCATTTGGCCCGTGGCGGCCATGCCGAAGTCGTTGATGAACTTGCCGCTCACCTCGCGGGCAAATTCTTTTTGCTGCCGCTTGTCGAACAGGCTGGTAATCACGCCCGTCGGGGTGACGGCCAAGGTGTAGAAATCGTTTTCAAACCGGCCGTCTTTCAATACCGCTGCTTTGGCGGCATTGGCGAGCTGCGGTTTGTTTTCGTCAATGACAAACGAGGCGTAGCCCACCGACGGAATCCGCTCGGCCAGCAGCCGGATGTACGTCTTGCCGTCCTTTTGTACGAACTGGAACGGAACCGGTTTTTTGGAATTTTCGCCCAAAACGGCAATGTTCTGCGGGCCGCTGTACTCAACATCCGCCACATCGGTGCGTTGCCAGTTCAGGGCATTGAACACCAAGAAGCGTTTTTTGGCGGCGTTACCCTTGACGTGGCTGCCCAGCCACTGCAACGACTGCCCGTACAGCGTGTCCACGTACCGTTCCACGTCGGCCACCCGCGCCTTGCCCCATGCGGCCAGTGCGTCGCGGCTGATGGGGCCGTCGGCCGTCCAGCCGTGGAGCCAGTACATGCTCAGGGCCAGCGTTGATTTTTCGCGCAGGCTGTCGAGATTCTTGAAAGTATCCGGCTCGCGGGCGGCCACCACGCTGGCCATCGCCTCGGCCACGCGCATTTTCTCCACCGCGCGGCGCATCCGCGTGGACACGCTGGCCAGCGACGAAGGCAGGAAATCCCACTCGTTGCCATACGAAACCGACTGCTTGGGCAGCACCTTGCCGTAGTTTTCCTCAAAATCGTGAAAGAAGTCCACCTCGTTCGAGACAATCACCTGCCGCTTGTCGTTGCTCATATCCTTGACGGCATACGGAATGTCAAGCGTCATGTTGATTTTGTTGTCCCAGCCCTTGCCGAAAGCCCCCGCGATGTGGTACGGATAATGCGGCTTGTAGCACATGGTGTCCAGTTTCTCAATGGCCCAGCGGGCTTCCAACGCCTCGCTGTAGCCGCCGATGTCGCCGCTGTAGCCGAGCATGTTGCTGTACCATTTCATCATCACTTGGCTGCTGTCGAGGCCGGTGTACCAGTAGATTTCGTGCGGACGGCGGCCCCGGCTCAGGGTTTTGGTAGCGCAGTTGCACACGCCTTTCCAACTGTACTTGGCTCCGGTGCCGCGCCACAGCGAGGCCACGCCCAGCGGAATGGTCGCGTTTTCTTGGCAAACCGCCATCTCGATTTTAATGCCGTACTTGCGTTCCAGATAGCCCGCGTAGTACATGCCCCGCAGCACGGCCTCGGCGGGCGTGGCCCCGTAGGTGGGCAGCAGGAAGTTGTACGGCACACTGAACCAGCCCTTTTTGTACTGGTCAATCACGCTTTGGAAATACGCGGGCGTAGTTTTCCGTTCCAGCACCCACAGCCAGTAGGCGCAGTCGAAATTCCACTTGTTTTGCTCCGGGTACGGCCGGTTGCCAAAGCCTTTGTTGAGTTTGAAATAAAAATCGGTGTGTTCCAGCACCAACTTCTCGTACGACTCCTCGTCGCCGTTCCACATCACGTCGGTGTGGGTGTCGTTGGCGTAGTAGAGGTGTTTTTTCTTCTGGGTTTGGGCAAAGGACGGAAGGCTTGCTTGGAAGGCAGACAACAGAAGGATGACGGATAAAAACAGACGCATGGGTTGGCTTTTGAAATGACGGTCGTTTTCGGGAATTTGGCAGTTATGGCTGGGATTGTTGCCTGAAAAATAGCGTTTCGGGCGTTTTAAGCAAAAAATGCCAAAAACGCTGTCCGCGAATATTGGCACACACATTCATTGGGAGGCTGTGACATACAAAACCCGGAACCGGCTGAAAGGTTTTGAGCGACTCGTCAAAGGCGGTTCCGTTCATTGACGCAAACAAGGCGTTTTGGGCAAAAATTGCCCAAAACGCCTTTTCGCTTTCTTGTCCTGTTTGGAAATTATTAAACAGTAACGTTACTCGATTTTCAGGTTTGCAAAATCACCGTTTGAATTGTCACCCACCCAAAATCCGAGTTTCCCTTTTTTGCCATCAGAATTGAGTGTGGGCACGTCCAGACAAGGCGTTTTGGAGCCGTTCACAAACACTTTGATTCGCCCGTTTTTCACTTCCACTCTCGCCCGGAACCAATCCGTAGCCTGTACGGTGGCCGGTAGGATAGCCTTCTCAAACTCGCCGTTGCGGGTATCTCGGAGTACGTTCCAAGGATATTTGGGTTCAAAAACATATTGCACGGCATGAATTTTACGCACCGGGTCGGTGGACTGGAAGTTGAACGGGCGGAAATAGATAGCTTCGTAGGTTTGGTCGTCTGTGCCATGAAAGGCCACGCCAATAAAACTTTTCTGCAACACATCCCGACCCCGCGCCTCAAAGGTGATGGTTCCTTCGGAGAAATCCTTGCCGTCTAACCAAGCAATGCCGTTGCCTTCGGATTCCGAGAATCTGATCCCTTTTTTGCCGTTTTCTTCAAATGAACTGAGCGTACGATTGACAACTGTGTATTTTTGGCCGTGCAGTTCCTGTGACGTAGATTGCGCCCAAAGGCTCGCTGTCACAAGCTGCAAAACGGTGATTAGAAACATTGTTTTTTTCATAGAAGTAGCGTGGATGGCTGTTGGGAATTTTGAGATCGAAAGCCGTTTTGAGCATTTTTTGGTTAAAATGACCTCACCCCCGTCCCTCTCCTTTTGAGAGGGGTGACTTTTCAACCAAACGAGCCTTTCGTACAGACAACTGACGGACAAAAGGTTTGGCCAACCCAAAGGCTTTTCACCCTCCCCTTGGGGAGGGCCGGGGTGGGGCTGCACCCCTCTCAGCAGGAAGCCTGCCCCGACGTGTCGGGGAGGGGACGGGGGTGAGGTTTCTTTCACTTCACCTTAAATTCCACCGTTGCATTGGCCCACGTCAGTGACACTACGCCTTTGTTGGAAACCTCATAGGTCAGTTTTTCGGCAAAGGCTTTGGCTTTTTTCACAGGTACAGTCACACGTAACACATCTTCGTCCTGTTTGTAGCTGAAAGCACCCCACTTGATGGTTTTGTTCAG
>JALOMD010000240.1 GCA_025455595.1 Cytophagales bacterium
ATTCGAGAAAATCTGGAGTAAACGCGTCTCGTCGGCAATGAGGTAGGCAGGCACGTTGGGTTCGATGTGGTGTTCCAACCGATTGTTCTTGGCCGCCGCCTGTTGGCTGAACAACGCGTACAGTTTTTCTACAGTGGCCTGTAGCGAAAGCGGGGCCTTGTGCAGTTCCATCTTGCCCGCCTCGATTTTCGACAAATCCAAGATGTCGTTGAGGATGTTGAGCAGCGTTTCGGACGATTTTTTCACCGTTTGCACATACTCTTTCTGCTTCGGATCCAGCGGCGTGTCGCCCAGCACGTCAATCATGCCGATGATGCCGTTCATGGGCGTGCGTATTTCGTGGCTCATGTTGGCAAGGAAGCGTTCTTTCACTTTCAGCGACTTCTCGGCTATCTCCTTGGCTTTCAGCAACTCCTCCTCGGCTTTCTTGCGTTCGGTGATGTCGCGGGCCACGCCTTCTATTTCGACGGGCCGGCCGTTTTCGTCGTGTACGAGCCGCACGTTGAGCAAAAACTGGATTTCGGTGCCGTCTTTGGTGATAAAGCCGACCTCGATGTTGCGGGCGTTGCCCATGCGCCGCAGCTGGCGGTAGTTCTGGTAGCCCTTGCCTTTGTCCACGAAAAAATCGGTCACGTTGTGGCCGATGATTTCGCCCTCGGCGTAGCCGCCGACTTCGTAGGCCGACGGACTGATCATGCGAATCACGCCGCGCAGGTCGGAGCGGTAGTAGATGTCTTGGAACGACTCGAAGATGCTGCGGAATTTCTTCTCGCTCTCCACCAAGGCCATTTCGGACTTTTTCTTCTCGGTAATGTCGTGCGCAATGGCCGAGACCTCCTCAATGGAGCCGTCTTTCGACACAATCGGGTTCAGGTAAACCTCGCGCCACGAGTTTTGGCCGTCCACGTAGATTTCCGTCTCGAAATACTGCGGTTTGCCTTGCAAGGCGGCCCGGTAGCGGCCCTCCCAACTGCGGTAATTGCTCGCCCGCATGAACTCGCTGCGCACGCGGTCGGTGTTCACGCCGATGACGGGCCGGAAGCCGAACCGCGACTCATAGGCATCGGCGAAGTTGCGATTGCACGAGGTGAGGTAGAGCCGCTTGTTCACCGACCACATCAAATGCGAGCCGCTTTCAAAGACGGCGTTCAGCTTGGCCGTCTGCGAGTACAGTTTCTCTTCGTTCTGCTTTCGCTCAATGGCAAGGGCAATCTGCCCCGAAATGAAATCGAGCAGTTCCAAGTCGCGGGTGCTGTAGGTTTGCGGGTTGTCGTAACTCTTGACGGCAATGATGCCCGTGATGCGGTCTTCGATTTTGAGCGGCACGCCGAGCCATACCTTGGGTGTTTTGCCGTACAGTTCCAAGTTGTGTTCTTCGGCCAGCCGCAAAATCTGGTCTTCGTACAGGAACAGCGGCTTGTTGTAAAACATGGCGAATTCCGTCAGTCCCCGGCCCACGCGCCGCTGCGTCACGCGTACCTCGCTGGTGTCTTCGTCCACGTAATAAGGGAAGTACAAAAAGTCGCGTTCTTTGTTATAGAGCGTGATGTAGAAGTTGCGCACATCAATGATTTTGCTCAACTCGCGGTGGATGTTCTGGTACAGCGTGTCCAGACTGCTGCTGCGCGTGGTCAGGTTGGCGATGCTGTAGTACAGGCTTTGGGCACGTTCGGCGCGGATGCGTTCGGTGGTGTCGTAGAGGATGCAGCGCAGGGCGGTCGGCTTGCCGGCTTCGTATTTGCAACTGACGCTGCCCGCCAAATAGATGTCTTGCCCGGCCTTGCTGCGGAACACGGTCTGGAACTTGTAGATTTTCTCGCCGTTGGCAATGCGGTTGAACCGGCCCAGCGTGCTTTTCAGGTGCTGCGGATGGATGATGTCACGGATGTTGAGCCGTTCGATTTCCGCGCCGCTGTAGCCGAGGGTTTCCTGCCACGCCCGGTTGGCAAACAGGATGTCCCCCTTCAGCGAAATGATTTGGATCAGGTCGTTGGCGTTGTCGAACAGGTCTTGCAACTGGGCGTGCGTGCGGGCCAGCACCGCCGACACTTTTTTCTTGTCCGTAATGTCTTCACCCACGCGGATGATGGAGGCGATTTCGCCTTTCTGCGTACTCAGCACCACCGAGTTGAACTGGATGAAACGCGTTTCGCCGTCTTTGCCGAGCAGGCCGCGTTCGGTGACCTCGAAAAAACCGCCGTTGCGCAGGGCGTTGGCAAATTCCAGCCGCCGGGCGGCCCGGTCGCGGGCGGGTACGAACACGTCGAAGAAATTCTGCCCCAGCACCTCGTCCTGCGACCACCCGGTGACTTTGAGCAGATAGTCGTTGCAAAACGAAACCGTCTCGTCTTGCTCAATGCGCAAACACACCAGATTGACTTTTTCCAAGGTGCGCAAAAACTGCTCTTCGGCATCGCGTTGGGCCAGCAGGCGTTTTTTCTCTTCTTCCGCCAGTTTGATGGCCGTGATGTCGCGGCCATAGGCCACTACGGCCTCACGGCCCAAGTAAATGGCTTTTTTGAGGGCGATTTCAAATGTGAACGACCCCTTCTCGGTGGTGATGTCACGTTCATAAACGGGTTCCTCGCCTTGCCATGTACGGCGCAGCAGTTCCTGCACTTTCTTGAAATCCAGCCCGTGGGCGGCGCAGAAAGCTTCGGCAGACTTGCCAATCAAATCCTCGCGGGTGTAGCGGAACCACGTGAGCACGGCCCGGTTGGCATCCAGCACGTTGCCTTCCCGGTCGAAGATAATCATCAGTTCGTCCTGGGTGCGCGAAAGCGGCTGGTCGAACTCGTTGCTGCGCAACGGGCTTTGGAATAACTGGTTGTAACCGGCCTTGCTGGTGGCGTACGGGGCGTTTTCGGCCAAGCCGGGCTGGGTCAGCTTTTCATACTCACTGACTTTGCGCTTCAACTGCTCTATCTCTTGCAGCAGTACGCTTTTTTCCTGCTGTGTGACCGATTCTATATAATCCATGATTTTGAGGTACGATTTTAATTGTGAATTCAGAATTATGAATTCAGAATTCAGAATGGAAAGGGCGTTTTGGGCAATTTTTGCCTAAAACGCAAGATGCGTTCAATGCTCTAACATTTTCAATCGCAAACGCATTCGTTTGCCCGCCATTGAAAATATCAGGTTCTTCGCAGCCGCGAATGTTGTTGCATACAGCATCAATGTACGCATACAAAACGAAAACGCAAACCGCAGGATTTCAGACGCGGGCGTTCCCGCCTGTTGCGGGATTTACAATTTGGGCAAAAATCGCCCAAAACGCTTCTGCGTTCTGCGTTCTGACCTCTGACCTGAATTCGTACTTCGTACCTCGTAAATCGTACTTCAACATGTCTTTTGGCAAGAAGCCCGTGATTGTGGTGGCCGGCCCGACAGCCGTGGGCAAAACCGAGTTTTGCGTGCGGCTGGCCGAACACTTCGGCACGGAGGTTGTTTCGGCGGACTCGCGACAAATATACCGCGAAATGAGCATCGGCACGGCCAAGCCTACGCCCGCCGAACAACGCGGCGTGCCGCACCACTTTATTGATTCTCACTCCATCACCGACGACTACACTGCCGCCGCCTTCGCCCGCGATGCGTTGGCTTGCCTCGCCGAAATCCTCTCGCGCCGCCCAACCGCTGTGGTAGCGGGCGGCTCCACGCTGTACGTCAAAACCCTCACCGACGGCTTGGACGAAATCCCGGACATTGACCCGGCTATTCGCTTGCAGTTGCTCGAACGGCTGGCCCAGTCCGGCTTGCCCGATTTGCTGGCGCAGTTGGACGAGTTGGATGCCGTGTACGCCCGGCAAGTGGACCGGGCCAACCCGCAACGGGTGGTGCGGGCTTTGGAGGTTTGCATCGGCACGGGGCGGCCGTATTCGTCGTTTCGCACGGGCCGGAAAGCCGAACGGCCTTTCCGCTTCATCAAAATCGGGCTGAACCGAGACCGCCCCGAACTATACGACCGCATTGACCGCCGCGTGGATGCCATGCTCGAAGCCGGGCTGGTGGACGAAGCCCGGCGGCTGTATCGGTTCAAGGACAAAAACGCCTTGCAGACGGTCGGTTACCAAGAGGTGTTCGGCTGGATGGACGGGTTGTACGACGCGGCTGAAATGGTGCGGCTGCTCAAACGCAACACGCGCCACTACGCCAAGCGGCAACTCACCTTCTTCACCCGCGACCCGGAATACCGATGGTTTCACCCGGATGTTTTCGATGAAGTGGGGGCGTATTTGAGTGATAGGTGGTAAGTAGTAAGAGGCGTTGTGAGCAATAATTGCTTGAAACGCTTTGACTTCTGTTGCAGTAGTGCTTTTTGGGCGTTTTTTGCCTAAAACGCAAAAGCCCCCGCTTGTAGTGGCAAGGGCTGGGTCAGTTTTCAACTTCGGTCTGCATTGGTTGCCGGTTGAAAACTGGTAGCAAAACAGCCACAAGTTACACGTCGATAAACTTGTAGGCTGGCAGATCACAGGGCTTCGAACAACAATTTGAACAGAAGCCACAGAAAAAACATGAGACAAATTGGCCCCAGTACACGAGCTTTGGCCAAGGCAACGGAGTTTAACGCAGGTTCCCCTTTCTTGGTTTTGGCAAAATACCCCATGTAAGTAAACCAACCCCCCATCAAAAGGAGGCCAACCATACTGATAACAATTTCTTGTTCTTTGTTCATTTTGATTTCCAATCGTTCTTCGTAGCCTGTGGCTACGAAGGATTATGTTCGGTGGTCTGTGACTACCGGCGCGTAGTACAAACGGCGTTGCTTACGAAGTCACAGACTACCGGCATAGAACTGCCAAGTCACAGACTGCGCAGGACTACCTGTTGTTTGGCTTGGAAGCGCAGTGAAACCGCCACACGCCCAAGCGGCTGCCGTCCAAATGCACTTCTTTCTACAATAAAGGCGTTTTGGGCAATTTTTGCTCAAAACGTTAGCTATGCAGCAATTTCTTTTTTTTGTTTGGATTAATTCTAAATAAGCAATACCTTTGACGCATAAACTTGACTACCCGAAACCAAATGTGCCGAAAGACAGCCGTTTCCACTGACCGTCAGGAGGTGTTCCGCACCGAACACGGATGCGTTTGCCAATCCGATGCAGAAAAAGCGATTTACATTGAGTTTGGCGGCAAATTCGAGCGGTATGACGTACATTGTTTCCAGCGGCTGAAAAAAGCCATTTTCCGCATTGACTTGGAACAAATGGCAACCGATGTGGCCCGCGCCACCGATGTCGAAATCATTGCGCTGAAAGGCTGCACCCATTTTTACGTACTCACCTTGCCCCAAGTGCTGGCCTTCCGCGAACTGCTCGAAGGAGCCTCCGTGATGTTCGAACTAAACAGCATCATCCAAGAGCGGCTTTATACGCATCCTGCTTACGCGGTTTCGTTTTCCGTTTAACGTTTATCGTTTTCAGTCTCCAGTTTACCGTTTTGGGCGATTTTCGTCCAAAACGCCTTTTGCACACATTGGGCCTGTGGCTTACGCTGCCACGCGACCGGGACTTTACCGTTTTGGGCAAGCATTGCCCAAAACGGTAAACGGTAAACGGTAAACGGTAAACGGTAAACGGTAAACGGTAAACGGTAAACGGTAAACGGTAAACGGTAAACGGTAAACGGTAAAGCACTTATTAAGATTGTTTACAAATTTCTCGGAAATATCCGGAAGAGTTTGTCATTTAGAACCCAAGACCCTTTTTTTGGGTTGTACTTTTTGGTGAAACAGAACTGAAAAACCATCCCATATGAAAGACCTAATGCGACTCCGCAGCCTGATCAGTGCGGACATTGAAACAATCCTGAACAGCCAAATCAAGATGGAAGCCCACAACTCGTCGGTTTATCTGGCGATGGCCGCCTGGTGCGACCGCAACGGCTTCGACAACAGTGCCGACCATTTCTACAAACAAGCCGAAGACGAACGCGAACACATGCTGCGTTTCTTCAAGTACGTGAGCGACATGGGTGGCACAGCCGTTTCGCCTTCGGTTGACAACATTCCGCAGGAATTCGACTCTTTCCGCGATGTGTTTGAAGCAGCCTTGGAACTGGAAGTGAAAACCACGCAGGCCATCAACAATATCGCTGACCGGTGCTTCAAGGAAAAAGACCACGTGACCATTGAGTTCCTGAATTGGTTCCACAAAGAGCAGCGCGAGGAAGAGTACGTAGCCCGCCGCTGCCTCGAACTGTTCGACGTAATCGGCGAAGAAGGCACCGGCCGCTGGGAAATCGACCAGCAGGTGCCCAAAGTCGCCTACGACAGCGAAGGTTGAAGACGAGAAGATGGTGTTTTGGACAATTTTTGCTCAAAACGCTATTGCGTGACAAACACGAATCAGGGCTTTGGCTTGAGATTCGGCTTTAGCCGAGTCATCGTTGTCATGAAACCTGTTGTAGTTTTAGAACTTCCGTTTTTTTCCGTAGCGGCGGGTTTTATACCTGCCGCTTTGCGTTTTAGACAATTTTTGCCCGAAACGCCTTTGAGTGACAAATACAAATAACAAACTGAACAAAAGCCGGGCAATAAGTCCGGCTTTTTGCGTTTGTAGGTGATTGCCAAGACGAGCTACGCCGTGTAAGGTTTTCAGGTCGGCAAACTGCCAAACCACAACGACAACCGGCTGTCACTCAACCGGTCGGGTTGGCGTTTTGGCAAAAAAATCCGAATTTTCCGCGCAATAGGCGTGTACGAAATCGCGTCGGAACGTTTACCAATCGGCCCGCCACCCGATTAATGGAAAACCCGGTTGGCGGCTTGCGCGTGTACTTTGGTATCTAAATTGATAGATGAAGTGGGAAACCGGATCGTTTGCCACACGTTTTCTAAGCGGAATCGGCCTTTGGAACGGAATTATGCATACATTCGGGCTTTGCAACACACCCATGAGAACCTTCCCTAAACCAATCTTCACCAATATGTCCATCTCCACGTTCAGGAGCAGATGTGCTGCCGCATTGACTGGCTTGGCCTTGGTTGCCGCACCGGCAGTTGCGCAGGATGTGATTTACCAAGCCAACGGCAAAAAGACCGATTGCAAAATCGTTGACGTTGGGCCGCAGAAAATCAAATACCGGATTCCGCAAAACCCCGGCCCGTCTTACTCGATGGAGGCCGCCGATGTGCTGATGGCCTTCAGTGGTGCGGGCAATTACGTAGTGTTTCCCGTCGCCGATGCCGCCCAAGCGGCCGGTTTCACAACCCCGCCCGCCAACAAGCAGGCAGACGTGCTGGTTACCGCCGACAACAAGGCAATGGCCGCCACCGGCGTGGCCGTGACCGACAAGGAAGTGCGTTTCAAAGACCCCGCCGACAAAAAGGCAAAAGAGCAAAAACTGCCCCGTGCCAAGGTGGTTGCCGTGTTGTACCAAGACGGACGGCACGAACTGCTGACCGAACCGGCCAAAGCCGCCACCAGCCTGCAAGCCGCCAAAGCCCAAGTGGATCAACTGACCGGTGTGGACAACACCCCGAAAGCCAATGCGAACACCGGCACCACGCCGCCCAAGGACGATGTGGCTTTTCCTGGCGGCCCGGAAGAATTCGAGAAGTTCCGCAACAAGGCCCTGCTGAAAGTGGACGAACTGGGCACCTACCTGGCCACCGTGGTTGACCCCAAAACGCCCGCCGACAAAGCCAACGCCACCATTGACCTGGCCGTGACGCTGTTTGTAAACGAAGATGCCCGCGTCGAAGTGTCGAATGTGAACACAGGCGTGAAAAACAAGTACAAAATCCGCGACTACCTGCGCAGGCTCAAGCTTGTCGGATCGGGCTACCAAGAAGTGGAGGTTTCTTACGCCGACATCAGCTACGCCACCGACTTCCGCAAAGGCCCGGACGGCAACTATTACGGCGTGGTTTCGTTCGTACAGACGTTCAAAGGCCTCGTGGACGGCAAAGTGGTGTACGGCGACGTGACGCAACGCAACGTGACGGTGATTCTGAAACTCTACGAAAAAGCCGTGGACGGCGAAACCAAGAAACTTTGGGACGTGTTCCTGGCCGATGTGGGCATTGAGGAAACGCGGAAATTGTAGGTCTTGAGTAGTGAGTCTTGCGTCTTGAGCATGGGGC
>JALOMD010000241.1 GCA_025455595.1 Cytophagales bacterium
AGATACGCGATTTCGGGAAACGAAGCCGTGTGCTGCCGGGCGTAGTTGATGGTGTAGTCGTTGGCATCCACGCCCGTAAACCGCACCGCCAGCCGTCGCTGCCGTGCCCAGCGGGCCATCAGCACCAGCATGTCGCCGCCGCCGCAGCCCAAGTCAGCAATTTCCAGTGCCGTGCCGTTGGCTCCGGCTTTCGGCAGCAGTAGGTCAAGCCCCTGCAAGGTAACGGCATTGCCGCCCAGCCACCGGTTGATGAACCGCAACTCGCGCAGGGTTTGGGCCATGGCCTCGCCGCCCAGCCCGAACTCATCCATGATTTCCTTTTCGTAGCTGCGGGTTCTCAATTTTGAATGGTTGAATGAACGAATGATTGAATAAAAATTCGGATTTCGGAAATGCGTTTTGGGCAAAAACCGTCCGAAACACTATTTGACTGCCACCCGCCACCGCCACTGCCTACTTTTTCCCGCATTCAGTCATTCTCTCATTCAATCATTCGAAATTGACAGTAAGCAGCATGGATTCCAGCGTGAGGCCGGGGCCGAAGGCGAAGCTCAAAATGGGACGGTTTTGGTCGGTGGCGGTGAGGCTGCGGCGCAACGCATCAAGGACAAACAGCACTGTGGGCGACGACATGTTGCCGTGGTCGCGCAGCACTTGGTAGGCGTGGCGGTTGTCGGTTGCCGAGAGGCCGAGTTGTTTTTCAATCACTTCCAGAATCCGCTTGCCGCCCGGATGAATCGCGAACAAGCCGATGTCTTCGCGTTCGACGGGCAGGTTGCGCAGCAGGTTGTCGGCCAACGTCCCGATGCCCTGCTCGATCAGGTCGGGCACGTAGGCCGAAAGCGTCATCTCAAAGCCGAAATTCGAGATGTGCCACGCCATGTCTTTCTTGCCCACGGGCATAATGTCGCCGTAAAACGACTCGATGCGCAGCGAGCCGGCCGTGGGCCGCCCTTGCACCAGCACCGCCGCCGCGCCGTCGGCAAACAAGGCGTTTGCCAGCAGGTGGTCGTCGGTGCGGTGCTTCTGGAAATGCAGGCTGCACAGCTCCACGCAAACCACCAGCACCACAGCCTCCGGGTTGGCGCGGCAAATGTAATCGGCGGCCTTCAGGGCCGGAAACGCCGCGTAGCAGCCCATGAAATTAATGGCTGTGCGTTGCACGTGCGTAGGCAAATCCAACTGCTCGATCAGCTCAATGTCTATGCCAGGGGCGTACATGCCCGTACAACTGACCGTGATCAGATGCGTGAGGCGGCTTTTGTCGAAATCCGCCAGTTGGGCGAGACAATTCTCAATGGCTCGCCGGGCCAAAGCCGGGGCGTGCAGGCGGTACTGCTCCATGCGGCGGTCAATGGCCGGAAAAGGCTCCAAACCCGCCTCGTTTCCGTAAAACGCAAACCGACCCGGCTCCACGGTATAGTCAGACAGCACGCTGTGCCGCGTTTGGATGCCCGATGCCCGGTACAAGGCCCGCAGCCGACGCGTTTCGGCTTCGTCGTAGGCAAGGGCAACGGCCATGAAGTCGGCGGCCTGCGCCTGTGTGAGCGAATGCTCAGGCACAGCGGTGCCGATTGCGGCAATGTGGCTTTTCACAATTTGGAATTAAGAATTAAGAATGCAGATTTGGTAGGGGCCATAAACGCCGAAGCCAAACTGCAGATGCGGCTTCAGCCCAATCTGGTGGTATCAACCTAACCCTGAAAGGCTTACGTGAAGTTCCGCACCCGTGCAGTAAAAAATTCCGTGCCGACGCGATTGCAATTTTGAATGATTGAATGAGTGAATTTTGAATGCGAAGCGCGGAAGAAAGTAGGCAGTGGCGGTGGCAGTCAAACAGCGTTTTGGACGGTTTTTGCCCAAAACGCAAAAACCTCACCCCCGGCCCCTCTCCCACCGGGAGAGGGGTGCGCCTTTGGGCGAACCGAGCCTCTCATCCGAACAGGTTCGGGACAGTGAGCCAAGCCAATCGCAAGGCACACCCCTCTCCCGGTGGGAGAGGGGCCGGGGGTGAGGTTGTGTTTTAAGCAAAAATTGCCCAAAACGCCAAGCCGTCATTCTGAATTCTGAATTCACAATTCTGAATTACCATTATCTTTCCGTCATGATAAGTCGTTCTACGCTGCTGCACCTGCGCGTGCCGTTTTCTTTCTTTCTACTTCCTATTTTTATCTTCGCCGTCAGCCTGTCGCCGCAAGCGGCGGGGTGGCGGGTGGCGTTGGCGTTTTTCGTGCTTCATTTCTTGCTGTACCCGGCCAGCAACGGTTACAACAGCTATTACGACAAGGACGAAGACAGCATCGGCGGGCTGGAAAAACCGCCGCCCGTGAGCCGCGAGTTGTGGCGCGTGTCGCTGCTGCTCGACGGCGTGGCGTTGTTGCTGGGGGCGTTGCTGGGCTGGGTGTTTGTGGCGGGGCTGTTTCTGTACGGACTTGTTTCCAAGCTCTACAGCCACGACAAAGTGCGGCTCAAAAAATACCCGCTGCTGAGTTGGCTGCTGGCCAGCACGTTCCAAGGGGCGTTCACGTTCCTGATGACCTACCAAGCCGTAAACGCCGTGCCGCTGCACGCCTTGTCCGCGCCGTCGGTGTGGGTGGCGGCCCTGCTCTCGACGGCGTTTCTGGGCGGTTCTTACCCGATGACGCAAGTGTATCAGCACGCCGAAGACACCCGGCGCGGCGACCGAACCCTGAGTCGGCTGCTGGGCATACGCGGCACGTTTGTGTTTGCGGCCACGGCGTTTTTGTTCACGGCGGCGGGCTTTTGGTGGTTTTTTCAGCAATATTACTCCGGCTGGTATTTCTTGTGGTTTTTGGCCTGCCTCACGCCGGGGCTGGTGCATTTTCTGCTATGGGCCGTCCGTGTGTGGCGCAGTTCCGCTGCCGCCGATTTCCACGGAGCCATGCGCCTGAACTGGCTCACGTCGGCGGGGATGAATGTGTTTTTTGTGGTGCTGGGCGTGCTGGTGCGAATGGGTGTTTAGATGGTGCGTTTTGGGCAAAAAACGGCCGAAACGTTTTTCGTTCATCGTTTGACGTTTATCGTTTTCGGCTTATTCGTACTTCGTGCCTCGTAAATCGTACTTCAAAGTGTTTTGGGCAGAAAGCGGCCAAAACGCCTGTTCGTGTCAATCGTTAACTTCATTTATTGATGGAAAGAAACAAAACTTTATTGTTGTTGACAGTTGGGATTTTGTGTATTTCTTCTGTTTACGCGCAGAAAAAATCATTGCCTACTTGGCTCAATGGCGCGTGGAGTAATTCGGGGGAATCTAATGCAGAGAAATTTGTTGATTGGAGGTTTTCAAACGACAGCATTTTTTACATAAGTGGCGGGTTTTCGAAAAGGCATTCAGAATGCTTGAACGAAAAATACAGGAATCATAGAAAAAGTGTGTCTGTTCAGAAAAATGTATGTCGGGTCAGCTTTTCGAGTGGCACCGAAATAGTCGTTTACAGATTTATACTGCAAAAAGTTTCATATTCAAAAGAACCCGTCATGACTTATTCTTTAGAAATCAACGGTCAGAAAAAACGCAATGGTTTAATCTTTTACAAGAAAAGCTAATGCTCTTGTCTTCGAAACCATGAAGACTGAAGGTGAACACCGCCATGTCACATCAGGTACGCGACGGGTGTTTTGGGCGATTTTTGCCCAAAACGCCTTTTCTTGAATTGTAATGACAGTGTGTTTCCACGCCGTGTTACGCGTTCGTTATTCGGCATCCGCATGATTTAATGATTCCTTAACGTCCCGCAGACAGCTATTTAGTCTCGGCAGGTTAGCTTTGGTGACAAACCGTAGAGCTACTCGTCATGTGGGACATTATTCTGCCAATCGTAGGGGGACTGTTTCTGTTTTTGTATGCCGTCCTGACGCTTTCCGATACTATCCAAAAGGCCATGGGCGAACGAGCCAAGCAATGGATCTTGACATTCACCTCCAACTTGTTTCTTTCCATTGTCACCGGGACGGTCGTTACGACGCTGCTGGATTCGTCCTCGGCTGTCATCATCATTGCCATCATATTCGTCAACGCCGGACTGTTGACTTTCCGGCAGGCCATCGGGATTGTGCTGGGGGCAAACATCGGCACCACGGTGAGCAGCCAGATTATTGCGATGGACGTTGCCAAATATTCGCCCGTGCTGCTGCTGGTGGGGTTTTTCCTGATGGTGCTGTCCAAATCCGAGAAAGTGAACACGACCGGCCGGGTGATTCTGCTGTTCGGCGTGCTGTTTTTCGGCTTGTTCACAATGGAAAACGCCGTCGAGCCGCTCAAAGAAAACCCCGTCTTCTTCGAGTACCTGAAAAAGACCGAAAACCCGATTTTCGGAGCCGTGGCGGGGGCTGTCATCACCTTGGTCATTCAGTCGTCCTCGGCAACCGTCGGCATGGCGGTGATACTGGCCAAGAAAGGTTTCCTCAGTTTGGCGGGCGGCATTGCCGTCATGTTCGGGGCCGAACTCGGTACGTGCAGCGACACGCTGATGGCAACGATAAAAGGCAGTCGGCAAGCCATCAAAACGGGTATTTTCCACCTGACGTTCAACCTCTTTTCGATCCTGATCGGGCTGGCGTTGTTCCAGCCTTTCGTTTCGTTGGTCAGCTTCATTGGCAGGAATGTGTCCGTGGAAAGGTCGCTGGCCAATGCCCACATGCTGTTCAATATTACGGGCGTTCTGGTTTTCGTCTGGTTCGTCCCTGTTTTCGAACGGATTCTGAACAAGCTTCTGCCTGAAATCAACGAGCCGCAGCCAAAACAGCAAGTTATGAGTACTTGGTCTTGAATATATAGAGTTGTAAGTGGTAAGTCGTAGGCGGTAAGTGCTTTGCGGTCTTTGCGTTTTTCTTTGCGCCTTTGCGAGAAACTCGGTTTTTCACGCAAAGGCGCAAAGCTTCTCGCAAAGGGCGCAGAAACGGTAAAGTGACTGAACACGAGCCGTTTTAAGCAAAAACCGCCCAAAACGCAAACAAACACCATGACACTTTTCAAATTTGACGAAGTGCTGAACGACCTGATGGATTATTTCATCTTAGGCGATCCGGATTGTCTGTTAAAATACAAAACGGACAACGGTTTGCCTGACGATTTGCTGACGCATTTCACCGCCACAGAAACAGGTGATGAAGTTGTGGAGAAAGGGATAATTGTGCCATTGGCCGGCGTGAACAATATGCCTTACACGATCTATTTCAACCTGTCCGACAATGCGCCCGAACTGTTGCGTGAAGACAATCAATTGCAAGTCAGGCAAGACGGCTATTGCCTGAAAGTCGAACATGGACGATTGTATTTGTTCACCATGCCGTATCTGAAGAAATTCACGCCGGAAATTGTTGAAAAACTCAAGATTTCTGTAAAAACATCGATTTCTGTACCCAACGGCTGGTACTCAGTGTCTGTATTGGGCGGACAGACAAAACAAGAAACGGAGATTTTGGACAGAGAAGGGCAAAAAATAAAGTGGGAAGGGTTTGAGCCTACGTTTGAATTTGTCATCAGGCCGTCTGACAACAAGCCGCTCTATTCGGCGGACATATCGTATTTCTTCACCATTGAATAGAGCAGCCCGGGAATTGAGCGTTTTAGGCGAATTTTGCCCAAAACGCCTGTTTGTCTGAACCATGA
>JALOMD010000242.1 GCA_025455595.1 Cytophagales bacterium
GATGAGGTGACGCTGAGCGGCACTGCCGACGGCACCAATCGCAACGGCGTAACCTTCGATGCGGCCATCACTACGCCGCTGCTTATCAAGGCCTCGTGCGTACCCAACAGCGGTTGGCTGCCCACCAGCGGCGTGCTTGAAGTGACTCCGACGGGCAGTGCCAAACGCACCGTAAACTACGGCAACGGCAACTGCGACCGCACCGTAACGGTAACCGTAGGCGAACGGACGTTTGAAGTGGTGGCACGGTGAATCAATTCAGAATTAGCTTGGGCAAAAGCCTCCCGTTGTCGGGAGGCTTTTGCTTTTTTGGGCAACCCCTACCCTATTTGGGAATATTCGCTAATTTGCCGCCCGTTTTGAATCATGGATTCGCACGGATGACACAGATTTCGCGGATGGTTTTTCGAGAAAACAGTCGCGTCGAATCTAACGCGGCACATCCGTGCAATCCGTGTCATCCGTGCGAATCCGCGATTCAAGACAAAAGCCGTTTTGGGCAAAAAACGGCCAAAACGACCTGTAAAGTCATTGGCTCGGCAGAGAAGAATAGTCGTGGCACGACCCAGCCCACGCCCGCGACTCATGCTACCTCAGTCGTGCCACGACACGTTGCGTTTTGGGCGTTTTTTACCCAAAACGCCAACCTTCCAACCTGTAACCTTGCAACCTGTAACCTGTAACTTTCCAACCTTTAACCCGCAACTTCTCAATGGCTTACAATCTGTTAAAAGGCAAACGCGGCATCATCACCGGCGCATTGGACGAAAACTCCATTGCTTGGAAAATCGCCCAGCGGGCTTACGAAGAAGGAGCCACCTTTACGCTGACCAACGCCCCCATCGCCATGCGCATGGGAGCCATCAACCAACTGGCCGAGCAGTGCCAGTCGAAGGTGATTGCCGCCGATGCCACCGTGACGGAAGACTTGGAAAAACTCTACAACGAGTCAACCGAGTTTTTGGGCGGCAAGGTTGACTTCGTGTTGCACTCCATCGGCATGAGCACCAACATCCGCAAAGGCCGTCCGTACGGCGACCTCAACTACGACTGGTTTGTGAAGAGCCTCGACGTGTCGGCGTTGTCGCTGCACAAGATGCTGCAAGTAGCTGAGAAACTGGACGTTATCGCCGAACACGGCTCGGTGGTGGCTTTGTCTTACATCGCCGCGCAACGGGTGTTCCCCGACTACACCGACATGGCGCAGGCCAAGGCCCTGCTCGAATCCATCGTGCGCAGCTACGGCTACCGCTACGGCAAATTGAAGAATGTACGGGTGAACTCGGTGTCGCAGTCGCCCACCAAAACCACGGCCGGCACGGGCATCAGCGGCTTCGACGTGATGTACGACTACGCCGACCAACTTTCACCACTCGGAAACGCCTCCGCCGACGAATGCGCCGATTACGTCATCACGCTCTTCTCCGACCTAACCCGCAAGGTGACCATGCAGAACCTCTACCACGACGGCGGCTTCGCCCACGTGGGCATCAGCGAGGGTATTGTGGAGAAAATGAAAGACTAATTCAGAATTGTGAATTCAGAATTATGAATTGGGGCGTTTTGGGCAGAATTTGCCTAAAACGCCTTTTTTGTAGCACATGCTTCAGCCTGTGCGCCGCCGTAAGGCGGGTTTTAATCAGCAAAAAGACACTGTTTCGATTGTTGCTGTAGATAAGAAATCCTAACGGATTTGGCTTCGCCGAACTTATGTTTCGCACAGGCTGAAGCATGTGCTACAAACGCTGGCCTATTCAACTTGCAGCACCAGCCCTTTCAAATATTCACCTTCGGGGTGGAAGATGCTGACCGGGTGGTCGGGCGGCTGAGTGAGTTGGTGCAGGATGCGCACGTTGCGCCGGGCATCGGCGGCGGCGGAGAAGACGATTTTACGGAACAAATCTCTGTCCACGTTCTGCGAACACGAAAACGTGAACACAATCCCGCCCGGTTTTATTTTTTGGAAAGCCTTCAGGTTCAATTCTTTGTAACCACGCGCGGCGTTCGGAACGGACTTGGCGTTTTTGGCAAAGGCGGGCGGGTCAAGCACCATCAGGCCGTAGTCGTCAGGGGCGTTTTTGAGGAAATCGAAGCAGTCCTCGGCAAACGACTGGTGCGCCGCCGCGCCGAAGTTAAGCCGCACGTTTTCGTCGGCGAGGCGCACGGCTTCCTTCGACATATCCACCGAATGCACTTCCTTGGCCCCGCCCGCCAGCGCGTACACGCTGAAACCGCCCGTGTAGCTGAACGCATTCAGCACCTTTTGGCCCGCTGCGTACTGGCGCAGCAACGCCCGGTTGTCGCGTTGGTCAAGGAAAAACCCCGTCTTTTGGCCTTTTTCAAAGTCTATCCGAAACGACAAGCCGTTTTCGCAAATCGTGACCGTGTTCTCCGGAGCCGGTTCGGTCAAAAAGCCGTTTTCCAAAGTCACGGCTTCGCGGAAATTCGCGCTGTGCTTGTTTTTCAGGTACACGTGCCTCACGCCCACCCGTTGCAGTCCGTTCACAATGTGCGGGGCCACGTTTTCGCTGCCTTTGATGAGCAGTTGCAGCACCGCCAAGTCGCCGTACAGGTCGGCGATGACACCGGGCAGGAAGTCGCCCTCGGCGTGGAGCAAGCGGCAGGCGTTGGTGTCCGGCCCCAGCACGTGCCGACGGCGCAGTTCATAAGCCGCCTCTATTTTCCGGTGCCAGTAGTCGGGCTGGCTGAAATCGGTTGCTTGGTCGGAAAAATCGAACAAGCGGCACACGATTTGGCTCTGCGGGTCGTAGAAGCCGTAGGCCAAGTGATTGCCTTGGTTATCAAGCACTTGCACCACGTCGCCGTTGGCGGCTTTGGGCTGCTGCTTCACGCCGCCCGAAAAAATCCACGGGTGCCGGTTGACGACCGACCGTTCGCGGCCGGACTTCAGAATTAGGGTTGGATACATTTGGAAAGCGGAATGTCTATCAAGAAGTGAGAAGTGAGGAGCGAGAAGTGAGCCGGAAGGCGTTTTTGGCGTTTTTTGCCTAAAACGCATGGCGGCGAAAGCCGCCTCAACAATCTGTTTTGGGCGTTTTTTGACTAAAACGCCTCCAAAAGTCCCGTAGGGACGACCTGTTTGTAGAAGTGCGGACAGTTAATAGACAAAAGCTCCGTAGGAGCGGCCCGACGTTGTAATGTCAATCGCGGGGTTGTAATGTCAATCGGGCCGCTCCTACGGAGCTTGTTTTTTACGCTGATTCGGATTTTCTACAGACGGGTCGCCCCTATGGGGCTTCGGCGTTTTGGGCAAAAAACACCCAAAACGCCTTTACCTAAACTGCCAACTGCTACCGCCACTGCCAACTGAGTTCCGTCTTCCTTTATCCTTCCATAATTTCGCCTAACGTGTTGTCGTACACGGGTTTGGCTTCGGCGCAGGCCATGATTTCGGCACCGTTCACGAAGAAAGCCAAGTCGTGTACCGTGCCGAGCAACTGGCACGGAACGCCCAGCGCGGCGATGCGTTCGCCGAAGGCTTTGTACTGCGCGTTGCTCACCGACACCACCACGCGGCTCTGGCTTTCGCCGAACAGAAACGCGTCCGTGCGCAGGTTGCGGTCGGTCTCGACGCTGAAGCCGAGGCCGCGCGGCATGGCCGACTCGGCCAAGGTGACGAACAGGCCGCCGTCCGACACGTCGTGGGCCGAGCTAACCAGTCCGTTGTGAATCAGGTCGCGGACGGCTTGTTGCAGGCGGAGTTCTTCGTCCAAGTCCAAGTGCGGGGCCGGGGAGCCTTTCACGCCCCGGTAAGAATACAAATATTCCGACGAGTTGATTTCGTTGCGCGGCGTACCGATCAGGTAAATCAGGTCGCCGGATTGCTTGAAATCCAGCGTCATTTGGTGGGCGGGATTCGCCATCAGGCCGAGCATTCCGATGGTCGGCGTGGGGAACACTGGCCCTTCGTCCGACGACTGGTTGTAGAAGCTCACGTTGCCGCCCGTGACCGGCGTGCCGAACTTCTCGCAGGATTTCTTCATGCCCTTGATGGCCCCGACAAACTGCCAATAAACTTCCGGCACGTACGGATTGCCGAAATTCAGGCAGTTGGTGATGGCCACCGGGTCGCCGCCGGTGCAGGTGATGTTGCGGGCCGCCTCGGCCACGGCAATGGCGCAACCCTGCTCCGGGTCAGCGTGGACGTAGCGGGAGTTGCAGTCAACGGTGATGACCAGCGAGGTTTCCGTGCCGCGCACCCGCACAGCGGCCGCGTCGGACGGGCGGTTGGTGCTGCGGTTGGCTACGCCCACCATCGAGTCGTATTGTTCATAGACCCAACGCTTGGAGGCGATGTTCGGGTGGGCGAGCAGGAACCGGCCCACTTTCCGAATCTCGTCCGCGCCGCTTACGTCGGGTACGCTTTCGATTTTAAACTGCTGATACTGTGCGTAATAGGCCGGTTCGCGGTACTCGCGGTGATAGACCGGTGCGCCGCCGCCCAGCACCAAGTCGTCGGCGGGCACGTCGGCCACCAGTTCGCCGTGCATGTAGAAATGCAGCCGTTGGGTGTCGGTCACCGTGCCGATTTGGGCGCAGTTCAAGTCCCACTTGTCGAATATCGCCTGAATCTTCGCCTCCTCCCCTTTCTTGACCACAATCAGCATCCGCTCCTGCGATTCGGACAAAAGTATCTCGAACGGAACCATGTTCGGCTGGCGCATCGGCACGCGGTCCAGGTGGATTTCCATGCCGTGTTCGCCTTTGGCACTCATCTCGGAGGTGGAGCAAATGATGCCCGCCGCCCCCATGTCCTGAATGCCGATGACGCTGCCCGTGGCGATGACCTCGAGCGTGGCTTCGAGCAACAGTTTTTCCTGGAACGGGTCGCCCACTTGCACGGCGGGTAGTTTTTCGACGGAATGCTCGCCGATGTCTTCGGAGGCGAACGTAGCCCCGTGGATGCCGTCTTTGCCCGTGGCCGAACCGACGATAAACACCGGATTGCCTACGCCGTAGGAGATGGCCCGCGCCACCTCGCCGGTCTTGACGATGCCCGCCGAAAAAGCGTTCACCAGCGGATTGGTGTTGAACGACTCGTCGAAAAACACCTCGCCGCCCACCGTCGGGATGCCGAAGGCGTTGCCGTAGTCGCCGATGCCCTTGACCACGCCGCGCAGCAGCCGGCGCGTCTTTTCCAATTTCAGGTCGCCGAAACGCAGCGAGTTGAGTTGCGCCACCGGACGGGCCCCCATCGTGAAAATGTCGCGGTTGATGCCGCCCACGCCCGTGGCCGCGCCTTGGTACGGCTCCAACGCCGACGGGTGGTTGTGCGACTCAATCTTAAAACTGCACGCCAGTCCGCCGCCGATGTCCACCAGCCCGGCGTTCTCCTCCCCTGCCTTGGCCAGCATCCGGGGCGAGTCTTTGGGCAAAGTCTTGAGCCACACGATGGAGTTCTTGTACGAGCAATGCTCCGACCACATCACCGAGAAGATGCTCAGTTCGGTGAAGTTGGGCGTGCGGCCCAGAATTTCCTTGATGCGGTCAAACTCTTCGGGCAGCAAGCCCAGTTTCTTGGCGGTGTCAACGGTGGGAAGGTGCGATTCGGTAACCATGCGTGGGGAATGATGAGTTATAAGTTATAAGTGATGAGTGGCGAGTGTCTT
>JALOMD010000243.1 GCA_025455595.1 Cytophagales bacterium
GCATCCGGTGTCAAGGGACGCGCAACTCGGTGACTTTCGCGAATGTGAGAGGTTGTTTAAAGTTCGATTTCAGATCGGCGTTTTGAGCGTTCCCGCTCCCGACAAGCCTGCCAAGCCAAAAGCCTGCCCCGATTGGTCGGGGGCATGGTCGGGACAGGCAGTTGCGGGATTTGACAATTTTCGTCCAAAACGCCCGTCTTTCGTCTTTGGCGAGCCTTTGATTCCGGTCTGACGCACCGCGTGCAGACCTGCGTGTTCACCGCGTCCCGACAAGTCGGGATTGCCCAAAACGCCAACCTGCAACCTTGAACCTGTAACTTTTAACCTTTCATTCGTACTTCGTACCTCGTAAATCGTACTTCAAATTCATCCCGGCAGCGACAACACAAACGTCGTTCCTTTGCCCGGCCCGGCACTGACGGCTCCCAAATCGCCGCCTTGCCACTCGGCCAGCATTTTGCTGATGTACAAGCCCAGTCCGGTTGACTCCTCGCCGGCGGCCGGTTTCGCGCTGAGTTTGCCAAAACGCGTAAACAGGCGTGCCCGGTCTTCGGCGGTGAGGCCCGGCCCTTGGTCAGTGACGCAAATGCGCACCGTGCCGTTCCGCTCAACGGCCACGGTGATTTCCGTATGCTCGGGCGAATACTTGCCCGCGTTGCTAATCAAATTGTCCAGAATCTGCTCGGTCTTGCCTTCGTCGCAAAACACCTCTGTGTCAACCGAGTCGTCCAGACGCACGCGTTGGTTGCGGCGGGCCAATGAAAACTGGTGCCGGGCCACCACCCTGTCCAGCAGCGACCGCAGGCGGGTGGGCGTGCGGCGCACCGTCACCGAGCCGTTGCCGTAACGGGCGATGGAAAGCAGTTCGTCGAGCATCCGCAAGGCGTTGCCGACGATGGACTCGATCAGCCCCACGTATTCCCGCACCGGCTCGACCGCAGTTTCCGTATCCGTTTCGATGACGGTGGCAATCAGGTGCGTCAGGCCCAGCACCGAGTGAAACGGACTCCGCAAGTCGTGCGACAGCATGGAGAACAAGTTGTCCTTGAGCCTGTCTCCTTCGGTGAGTTGCTGGCGGGTCTGCTCCAATTCGTGGATGTCCTCGAACGTAGCAAACTTGTAGTCTTGCCAGTGGGCCAACCGCACGCAAAACCACCGGTCGGAACCGCTTTTGCAGTGGATGCGCAGCATGAGTTCACTCGACTCGCCTTTGTTCAGCGAGGTGCGCCATTGCTCGGCGGCCCACTGCTGGTAATCTGCCTGCGGCCAAGCTTGTCGCAGCCAAGCCGTTTCGTCCGGCACCTCGTGCAGGGCGTAGCCCAGCACCTTCTTGAACTGCGTGTTCAGGTAAACAGTATTCCAAGCGGGCCCCTTGCGACGCAATACCATCACCGGACTGGGCAGTTGTTCCAAAACGTGCCATGCCAACAAGGCGGGCCAAGGGGCCGAGGCCGGTTGTATGTCCGGCGGTTGGTTTTCTGCTGGTGCGGCGGTAGCCATGGATGACCTGCTTGATAATTGAAGGTTGCGTATCTGAACGTGGCACAGGTAAAAACGCGTGCCATCAGCAGTTCGTTTGTTGACCCCGACCCCAAGCAATCCATAGGTCTTGTATCGTTGTGGAACGTTGCAAAGGAAGTAAATATTTCAACAAAAAGTGTATTTATACAAAAAGAGAGTCGCACATTGGCGCACGTTGGCCGGCGTTCGCACCATGCCTCTTATCCTCAGTCAAAACGGCTAAAATTACGCACACAGGGGATGATTTGCCGACAAAAAGCAGCGTTACGGCCTTGCATCAGAACCGGTATAATTATTTACATAAAAATTATTTAATTTGTGAATCGGAATCAATCGAATACTTTGCGCCGCTACAGCGGGCCAACTACGCCACAAGCCGGCTCGTTCATCTGCCTACACAATCCCGTGCGAACACATACCAAACAACCTCCCGCACCGCCACGCAACATCCGTTCATTGGTAGCGGGCCTGATACTCGGAGCCGCCTTGGTAATGACCTTGGGCCTGCTCGATGCCAATCTCCGGCACATCGTTTTCCCCGGCCACGCCATGCCCTACCTTGGGTTGGGTATGTTGCTGCTGGTGCTCTATATCGTGCGTTGCTTGTCACGGTCGGCGGCGCAGGCCGACACGCTTGGCGCACAACTCCTTGAAAACGAACGGCTTTCGTCGGAAACCGAAAGCAGTTTCGGTTACGGATCGTTCGACATGGACGTGCCGACGGGCCGCGTGTGGTGGTCGGAGGGAATGATGCGGCTGCTGGGCTACACGCCCGAAACCTTCGGCGAGAACCCGAAAGACGTTGCGTTTTACCTGAAACACATGCCCGAAACAGACCGGGAAGAAACCCGAAAAGTCATCAGTGACTGGCTGCAACGGAAACACTTCGAGACCTACGAAAAACGCATGGTCACCGCCGACGGCCGCGAAATTTGGGTGCGGGTGCAGGGCAAGTACACCAATGACGAACGGCTGCGACTCATTGGCACGCTAAACGACATCTCGCAAGAGCGGCAAACCCTCGACCGGCTGGTGCGCAACGAGCAACTGCTTTCCGAAGCCGAGATCATGACACACACGGGCAGTTGGGAATGGAATCCGGCAAGTGACAAAAACTACTGGTCGGCCGGGATGTACCATGTGTACGGCTTGGAACCGACCGACAAGCCGCTCGGCTTGAAGGAAGCCATGCAGATGGCCCACCCCGATGATGCACAATACCTGCGGCAGACCATCGAGGCGGCCATTGCCGAAAAACAGGCCTTCAGCCTCGCCTATCGGCACCTGACACCCGACGGCAAGGAAAAAACCATCCACATCGCCAGCTATCCGGTGTTTGATTCGGCGGGCGTGCTGGCCAACTACCGGGGCCGCTGCACCGATGTCACCGAGCAGCACCGCTTGTCAGAGTCGCTGAGGCGCAGCGAGGCGTTGCTGTCGCAGAACGAACTCACCTACGGCTACGGCAGCTTCGAGTGGGATGCCCAAACCGACCGGCTCTATTGGTCGGCGGGCACGCTGGCCCTCTTCGACCTGCCGCCCGACACCGACCAGTCGATGCTCACAGCCGAACAGGGCTACGCAATGGTGCATCCGCAAGACCAGGCGTTTTCGGTAGAAATCGTCCAAAACGCCATTCGGCAACGCCAGCCCTACACTGTTGATTACCGTGTGAACCGCACCGCCGACCAGCCGGTGCGTTGGCTGCGCACCAAGGGCGTGCCCGAATACGATTCAGACGACGGTTTGGTGCGTGTGTACGGCACAGTGACCGACGTAACCGAGGAGAAGCGAGCCTGGCGGCAGTTGAAACGCAACCAAGCGTTGCTGGAAGAAGCCGAAAAATTGCTCGTGCAGGGCAGTTGGTCTTGGCGTGTGGCCGACAGACGTGTGTATTGGTCGGTAGGCATGTGGAACATGCTCGGCTACGAGGCGCACGAACGCGCCGAAACCGTACCCGACGACTTTTACATGAAGCACATGCACCCCGAAGACCTGCCAACGGCAGAGGCTTCGCGAGCCGAATACCTCGACACCGGGGGCAGCGGCCTGAATGCCGAACACCGCCTTATACGGCGCGACGGCACAGTGATTACCGTAACCTCGCAGTCGCGGTTGATTGAACAGGACAACGAAGGCAAGCCGCTGCTGGTAGTGGGTGTCACCGCCGATGTCACCGAGCGGCGCAACACCCAGAACAACCTGCAGCAACAAGCCGATTTGCTGCGCAACATCCTGGACAACTCGCAAACCGGCATTTACCGCCTCCAGCCCGTGTGCGACCCGCAAGGCGGCGTGGTAAACTTCCGGTTCATGCAGGTGAACAGAACGCTGACCGACCTGCTCGGCTGCCAGCCGTCCGACTTGGAAGGCACCCTGCTCACCGAACGTTTCGCCGCTACGGCCACCAACGGGATGCTTGATTTGTACCGCGACGTTTGGCAAGCGGGCCAAGACCGGCGGGTGGAGTTTTTCTACAAGGGCGACGACATAAACGCTTGGTACGATGTCATGGTGCGGCCCTACGGCGGCGAACTGCTGGTCACGTTTCTGGACATCAGCCGCCGCAAGCAGTACGAACAGGCCATGGAACGGCAAACCGAGAACTACCGCAGCATACTGGATGCATCGCTCAACGCCATTGTATCCATGCGGGCCATCCGCCAGCCCACTTCCGACAGCGACATCCCCGGCCCGGTGGTTGACTTCATGATGGAAACCGTCAACCACGCCATGTTCGCCATGACGGGCCGCCACGCCGAGGAAGTGCAAGGCACCACGCTGCTGACTTCTTTTCCGGGCAACTTGGAGTCGGGCTTTTTCGATGTGTACGTGCGGGTGGTCGAAACCGGCCATTCCGAGCGGTTCACGGAGTACTATCAAGATACCAACGGGCTGCGGGCCTGGTACGAAGTGCAGGCCGTGCGCCAAGGCACCGACACGGTGGTGCTCACTTTCCAAGACGTAAGCGAACTGAAAAACTACCAGGCGAAATTGGAGGGACAGGCCAAATTGCTGCGGGCCGTGTTGGACAACTCGGCAACGGGCATCGTACTGTACAAAGCCGTGCGCAACGACAAAGGCCAAATAACCGATTTCACGCACCAACTGAGCAATTCCACCAACAACCAAGTAACCGGCCGCATCGACTTGGAAGGCACGCCGTGGCTGGCGGATTACCCCGAAAATGCCCGAAACGGCCTGTTCGATACGTTTGTCCGCGTCACCGAGACCGGGCAATCCGAACGGCTCACGTTTCCCTACCACGCACACGGCATCAAGGGCTGGTTCGAGGCGTTGTTCGTCAAGCAGGACGACGGCGTGCTGTTCACTTATCTGGACATCACGGCCTTGAAATCGTACCAGCAGGAACTGGAGCAGGCCAACCTTGAGTTGCTTCGCTCGAACGAGGAATTGGAACGTTTTGCCTACGTGGCCAGCCATGACTTGTCGGAGCCGCTGCGCAAGATCAACACGTTCGCCAAGATGCTGACCGACCGCTACGCCGTCGAGCTGGCTGGCGAGGGGCAATTGTTTTTGGAGCGAATGACAGCAGCCGCCCGCCGGATGCAACTGCTCATCCAGAGCTTGCTGGACTTTTCGCGCATTGGCCGCAAGGAAACGCCCTTTGTGGCGGTTGACCTAAACGCAGTGGTGGCCGACGTGGTTTCTGATCTTGAGGTGGCCATTGCCAACCGCAAGGCTTCTGTACGGGTGGAGCCGCTGCCCACGCTCACCGCCGAACTGACCCAGATGCGGCAGTTGTTCGGCAACCTGATTAGCAACGCTTTGAAGTTTGTTCGTGAAGACGTGCCGCCCGTGGTACGCGTCTCGGCCGTTCCCGCCACACCCGACGATTTGCGCCGCACCAACCTTGACCCAAACAAACGGTTTGTCCGCCTGTCGGTAGCCGACAACGGCATCGGCTTCGAGCCGGAATACGCCGAGCGGATTTTCGTGATTTTCCAACGCCTGCACGCCCAAGCCGAGTTTGAAGGAGCGGGCATCGGGCTGGCCGTGTGCCGCCGCATCGCCGAAAACCACGGCGGAGCCATCTACGCCGAAGGCACGCCCGGCCAAGGAGCCACGTTCAGCGTGTGCTCAAAACGCCAAGTGAATGGCGCAAGCGTCCGCTTGTGCCGAAGGCTTGACCAGCGTCCGCTGGTCGCGAGCCAACGGCTCGCTAAGGACGAAACCACGCTGAGGCGCAATATGTGAAAGACGTTTTGAGCGATTTTTGCCCAAAACGCTTGTTGTTGTCTTCTGCTCCGGTTGG
>JALOMD010000244.1 GCA_025455595.1 Cytophagales bacterium
TCCGGGTGTGGGCAAAGTCTATGATTTCAAGGCGATTACGAGCCTGAAACCGGAGGTCGCCGACGGTAAGAAAATATTCGCCACCAACTGCGCCAACTGCCACAAAGTGGGCAAACAAGGCGCGGAAATCGGCCCAGAACTGACGCAAATCCGCAAGAAATTCGACAAACTCGGCCTGCTCGATGCCATTGTGAACCCCAGTGCGGGTATTGTGTTCGGCTACGAGCCGTGGCTCATCAACACTACCGATGGCAACTCGGTCTATGGCTTTATGGTGGCCGATGGGGCGCAGTCGGTAGTGGTCAAAGACATCGCCGGACAAAAGCACGTAATTCCGGCCAAAAACATCAGTTCCCGCAAAAAACAAGAACAAAGCCTGATGCCTGACCCAACAGCGATGGGATTATCAGACAAGGACTTGGCGAATCTGACCGAGTACTTGCTGACGATAAAAGAATAGAGTTCTACAGAGGAAGTATAGAAAAATTCAGCTTACGCTTCAACTGATAGCAGGGTTCTGCTTTCGCATCACTGATAAGTCGGAGAAGAAGCGTTTTGGGCATTTTTTGCTTAAAACGCTGCATAACATCAGTAAGTGAGTCGGGTGCGAGTATGGGTTTGGTGTAAACATAGAAACTATTTCGCTTGTCTTGGAGACTGTATTTATTACGTGTCAACCCGCAACTCTCTGTGGCTAAACTCTTATGAAGAAAGCAGCTTGGATTTGCATTTTGCTTTGCTTGGCTGCGTGTGTACCTGCGCAACGACACAGCCAACTTCCTGCATCACGCGAACAATGCCGGATACTGGCTCACAAACGCATTCAGTCTTCCGTTCGCACGCGGGGTTTCAAACCGACAGCCGAGCGAATACCTGTAAAGTCCCGTGGAATACCTCGCCCACCGCTGAAAGAAACGCCATTCGGAATCACCAACAAGACAACCGCGCCGACAATCGTTCAAACACCTTCTATTGGCCATGCTTTGGCCCATGTTGCTGATTTTACCAAAGATTCAAGCGAAAGGGGCAGGACGGTGTCGGCCCGCACCCGAACAGAGAAACGTCCCGTCCATTATCCGGCCTCCGAGTCGGTCGAACTTGTTGCAGCCCAGGTGCGTACTGTTGTGACTCATGGGCCGAACACAGGTTATGTCCGTGAAAACGACCTGCTCGTTGTGTTTGGAGGTGTTTTGCTGTCCAGCACGTTGCTGACCTACGCGTTGCGGCGGCGGACGAAAGCACTTTCGCATTGGGCCTCTCGGCAGCCTTGGAAAACACGCACTTTGCTCACGCTCATCCATCTCGGAACCGCGTTCGGCTCCATTGCCTTGGGAAAGTGGTACGGTGACCAAGGGATGCTTCTTTCACAGAATACACTTTACGCGGCTTTGACAGTATTCGGCTTGGGGACGCTTCTCTATCCCCGTGCCGGTACGGTGTCGAACCGTTACCAACGTCGCAAAATACATGATTCCCTGTTGTTTGCATCGGCCACTTTTCTGATGCTGTACACAGGAAACCACGAAATTCCGGTTGCCTATACAAATGGCACGCAACCGCGCGAAATATTTACCGGCGTTTCTGCCAAGGCTCGGAGCACACAAGCTACTGCGGGCGAAGGGAGGCCGCAAAAGGGCAGACTGATAGGATTGAAAATAATCTTGTCGCTGCTGGCGGCCGCGCTTTACGTTTTCCTGACTTTGGCGGTGCTGGCGTTGAGTTGCAGCCTGTTTTGCTCAGGCAGTGGCGGCTTGGGGTTGCTTGTGTTGGTGGGTGGCGCAGCCGCAGTCAATTTCTTAGGCGTGGTTCTCATTCGGGCCGTTTGGAGCATCAGAACAAAGGTAAAGCCTGAATAGTTGTATCGACGGTGCGCACTTGTTGCGTATCGTCTTACGAAGGCACCCATGAACGCCTGTATCCATCGTTCTGTCCATTGCTTGCTGGCTGCACTGGTTTTGGTGTTGTCGGTCGGTTGGCAGCAATTGCCCGAAATCCCGGCCTACTACCGAATGAACTGGCGGCAGTTCCAAGCACTGCCCGCCGTTCACCGGACGATTGACGTGTTGCAGCCGGACTACGAACTGCTGGACGCGGCTTTTTTCCACGCCGCCAACGAGGCTCGTCACAAGGAACATCTGCCAGACTGGGCATATTCATCCGCCTTGCACCGTTCGGCGGCAGGGCATTCGGATTCAATGGTGGAGAACAATTTTTACGGACACGAAGACCGCAGTAACCCAGCCCGTTTCTATGCGCACCAGCGTATCGTGGCCGCCGGCGGCAGGTTCCAAGCAATCGGCGAGAACATTGCCCAATATGATCTGATGGCGACGAAAAGGTCGTATTGCCCGCGCAAACAGCCAAACGGCGAGTATCTGTACCTCGACTGTACCACCCAAAAACCGTTTCCGCCGTACACGTACTGGGCTTATGCCCAGCGGGTTGTGCACGGATGGATGCATTCGCCCAGCCACCGCCGCAACATGTTCAACCCCGATTTCCAGTTCATGGCGTGTGCCGTGCGGGTGGGCAAGAACCCTTTCCGACAGCGGGCTGCTCCTTTCGCCTGCATTACGCAGAATTTCGGCGGCTCCGTTGCCAAGAGCCCTGCCCAGCCGTCTGTAAGAAATCGGCCCTGAGAATACGCAACGGTGTTTTGGGCAAATTTTGCTCAAAACGGCAATTCAATCGGCACGTTATTTTTCTGCCGTACTTTTTAGCTTTGCCAAAAACAAGGCAAGCAACCATTTTGGGCAAAAACATCCTCCTCAATTCAGAATCGGCTTAGCCGAACCGACGTTTCTGACTTGAATTCGTACTTCGCACCTCGTAAATCGTACTTCAAAATGTCTTGGTTTTATCTGTTTTTGGCCGGTCTGTTTGAAATAGGCTGGCCGCTGGGATTTAAGTTGTCACAAACCACCGGGCAACGCTACACATGGATTTCCGTTGCCATTGTGTCCATGGCCCTGAGCGGCTATTTTCTGTGGCTGGCGCAGCGGCACATTCCCATTGGCACGGCCTACGCGGTGTGGACGGGCATCGGGGCCGTCGGCACATTCGTCATCGGCATTGTGTTTTTCAACGACTCGCACAGTGCTTGGCGCATTTTCTCAGTGTTCTTGGTAGTGGCCGGGCTTGTCGGACTCAAACTGTCGCACTGAGGGCGGCCCCCTCCCGGCCTCCCCCGAAGGGGGAGGAGAAAAAACTCCCCTTTCTTTGGGAGAGCCTGCCTGTCGGCAGACAGGGGGGCCGGGGGTGAGGCTGGCCTTGCGTTTTGGGTGGTTTTTGCCCAAAACGGCAGTCGAAAAACAAGCAACTGAAATGGTTTTCTCACAGTCCGTGGTTGCACGATATTGGTTTTCATCCTATCGAAACTCTATTCTTCGCGAGTACTTGATTTGGGGTGTTTTTCCTGTTTTTTGCCCAAAACGCTGCATTGTTCGGTTGAGGGACTAAAGACCAATCACTAATGACCAAGTACTTTTTTTTATTGATTTTTACTGTAATATCACAGTCGTATGCCCAAGTGCGCGACAGTGTGCGGACAGATACGGCCCGTGCCGCCGGAACAAACGCCGTAATCGGCCAACCCGACACCACCAGGCCGAAACAAACCCCGCCCGCCGTGCCTTACTGGACGTACAGCTTGGGCATAGACGGCATGTTCAACAGCGGCAACGTGAACCGGCGGCTGTTGACCGTCCGTGGCACGGTGAGCCACGAGACACCCAACTCCATCTGGGGTTTTTTCTCTTCGCCGCGTTTCCAATACGGCACCAACAACGAAATCTTGCAGGAACGCGAACTGTTCGTTGATTTCAACAACACGTGGTTCAAGGCGCGGCACGATGTCTATGGGCTGTTTTTCGGAGCTTACGAACAGAGCAACCTGCGGCAAATCAACCACCGGCTCAACGTTGGGGTAGGAGCGGGGTGGCAAATCGTGGGCGGCCGCCGCGTGCCGAGCAGCCGGTTCCAGTTGTCGTTGAGCAACGCGCTGCTCCGCGAATTCACAGACTTCATCTCCATCCCCGACCGCGACGTGTACCGCCTCTCGACGCGCCTGAAAGTTCGGTATGAGATTGTGAAGGAAAAGCTCACCTTTCAGAATACCACTTTCTATCAGCCGGCCCTTGACCAACGAAACCTCCGCTGGAATACCATTTCGCAGTTGGTTTTCAAACTCAGCAAGCAATTGTCGCTGACAGCCACGCTTGACCAGTCGTACGAAAGCGTGAATGTGCAAGGCGTGCGCAGCAATCAACTCAACGCCACGCTGGGGCTGAGTTATGCGGGAAGTAGGTGAGGGGCATGGGCAGAGAGCATGGGGCATGGAGCATGGAGCGTTTTGGGCGTTTTTTGCCTAAAACGCCCTGCTGTGCCCTCGGCGGACGATGCTTGCCAATTCCCGCTGTTTTCGGACTAAAAATTGCGTGGTTGGAAAGTAAGGCAATCGGTTGCGGACAATTTCGCGCCGATTCGTAACTTTCAGCCAGCAACTTTCGCGTGAGCAAGGCGAATAGACATCATCTGACATTGCGTTTTAGCCAAAATTTGCCCAAAACGGCATTTGTCCGAACTGTGATTTTATAGTGATTTCCGTGATGAGCGTGATTGAACAGCTTTGTCATGGCAATGCCTGAATCATTTGAAAACCAAGGTTCTGACAAAATGCGTTTTGGGCAAAAAACGCCAGAAACGCTTTTGCTCATCTACTCAATTGCTCATTTACTCATTCGTACTTCGTACCTCGTAAATCGTACTTTAGGATCATGCATTACGACAAGAACATAGGAACCCGTCAGAAAGCACTGAAAATAAACCTTGACCGGCGCATTTACGGCTCGTTTGCCGAAATCGGGGCCGGGCAGGAAGTAGCGGCACAGTTTTTCAAGGCAGGCGGCGCGTCGGGCACCATTGCCAAGACCATCTCGGCCTACGACATGACCTTCAGCGATGCCATCTATGGCGTGGAGGAAAGCGGCCGCTACGTGGTGGAGTCGCGGCTGACCAAGATGCTGAACCGAGAGTACAACCTGTTGCAAATGCGCCTGAACGAGAAGCGCGGGGCCGACACCGCGTTCTTTGCGTTCGCCAACACAGTGGTGGCCCTCAACTACCAGAAAACCAACGAAGGCCACGGCTGGATCGGCCTGCGGTTTCAGTTGCAGCCCGGTGCGCCGTACAACGACGCAGTGATGCACGTCAAGATGCTCGACAACGAGAACCTGCTGCAACAACAGGCCCTCGGCGTGGTGGGCGTGAACCTGATCTACGGCTGCTATTATTACCACAAGTCGCCGGAGACACTGCTGTTGTCGCTGATGGACGACCTTTCGCCCGAACGCCTCGAAATAGACATGATTCGCTTCACCGGGCCTGACTTTGCCGAGGTGGACAACCGGCTGATGAGCCTGTATCTGGTCAAGAACGGCTTTACGAACGTGGCGTTGTTCGGGCCGGACGGGCAAGTGCTACAGCCGTCAGAGGCGTTGTACAAGAGAAACATCGTGTGCATACGCGGCCGCTTCCGCCCGGTGACGCACGTGAACCTCGACATGCTCGAAAACGGCGTGAAACAGTTCCTCGAAGACCCCGACGTGAACCCCGAAAA
>JALOMD010000245.1 GCA_025455595.1 Cytophagales bacterium
GCCTGTAAAGCTGCGGTTGCGTGTTTCTGAACGAATACAAAACAAGCAAAGCCTACATGACATGGATAGCAAACCAAGACTTGTTTTCGATGCGCACCTCGACTTGGCCATGAACGCCTTGGACTGGAACCGCGACCTAACCCAATCGCTGGCCGACATCCGGCGGCGCGAAAGCCACCTGACCGACAAGCCCGACCGGGGCCGGGGCACGGTGTGCCTGCCGGAAATGCGGCGCGGATGCGTGGGCTTGTGCGTAGCCACGCAGATTGCCCGGTACGTGAAGCCGGGCAGTGCGTTGCCGGGCTGGCATTCGCCGGAGCAGGCTTGGGCGCAGACGCAGGGACAACTGGCGTGGTACGCGGCCATGGAAGACCGGGGCGAGATGGAACAAATCCACGACCGGGCGGGGCTGGCGGCACATTTGTCCCGCTGGCAGTCGGGCGAGGACGCGGCGACGTTGCCCGTGGGCTACATCCTTAGCCTCGAAGGAGCCGATTCTATTGTGGATTTGTCGTACATCGAAAAGGCGTACAACTACGGTCTAAGAGCCTTGGGGCCAGCGCATTACGGGCCGGGCGTGTACGCCCACGGGACGGACTCGGACGGCGGCCTCGGCACGCGGGGCCGCGACCTGCTGCGTGAGATGGAACGCTACAACTTGATTCTGGATGCCACGCACCTGTGCGACACCAGCTTTTGGGAGGCGCTGGACGTGTACCGAGGCCCGGTGTGGGCCAGCCACCACTTGTGCCGAATCGTCACGCCGCACAACCGCCAACTCGCCGACGAGCAGATTCGCGAACTGTTGCAACGCGGGGCTGTCATCGGCATGGCGTTCGATGCGTGGATGATGGTTCCGGGCTGGGTGCGGGGCTGCAGCACGCCGCAAAACACGGGCCTCACGCTGGCTCACATTATGCCGCACATTGACCACATCTGCCAACTGGCCGGAAATTCGCTGCACGTCGGCATCGGTTCCGACTTGGACGGGGCTTTCGGCAAGGAACAGTCTCCGCAAGACCTTGACTCCATCGCCGATTTGCAAAATTTGGAGGAGATACTGCGCAAACGCGGCTACACGGACAAAGACATTGAAAACATTTTCTGGCGAAACTTTGTCCGGTTCCTTGAAAATGCGTGGAAGTAAAAAACAGCACACGGATTGGACGGATTATGAAATCCGTTTTTTTATCCGTTTCATCCGTCCAATCCGTGTGCTATTCTACAGCGCGTTTTGAGCAAATTTTGCCCAAAACGCGCTGACCTCTGAACCTACATCTTTACTCCCATCTTCTTCGCAACGTCCATGAACATCTGCGGGTCGAAGTCGTCGGCACCGGGGGCGTTGAGTTGCGGCTCTTCGTCCAAGTCGGGCGGGGCCACGCCTTCGGGGCTGCCTTGGATGAACTCCAGCGGCTGTCCGTCTTCGGGGTGATTGCCGTTCCAGATTTGGGAGGCTTGTGCGAAATCGTTCTGGCTGAACGTGAACATTTTCAGGTGCAATTTCTCGTTCTGGAATTTCACCGCTTCCGGAAACGCATCGTTGCTCAAGTCGGGAATGGGAACGAGCTTGGTCACTTCCACGCCCGTCAGTTTTTCCAAGGCCCGTGCGTAAGCCACCACGTGTACGCCGCCGCGCACCAGCAGGTAGCCAATCATGGTGCGGGCCGTCGGGTCGTCCACCATTTCATAGACGCGCATTTTGTTGGCGCGGGCACCGCATTCCAAAAAGAAATTGTGCAACAAATCCAGTTTCAGGTTGCCGCTGCTGAACACGTTGGCTCCCGTCCACGGCATCCCCATTGAGTCCACGGGCAGGGCACTTTGTCCGCTGGCGATGAAGTGATAGGTGTTGCGGGCATCGGTGCCGTTTGCCAAGGGAGCCGGAACCGGGTCTTTGCCGCGTTTTGTGGTGCCGGTGAGCAGCAGGTTGATGGCGTACGAAACCACTTCGATGTGTCCGTATTCCTCGCCGGCGATGCTGGCAATCAGGTCGTAGAACGGGCGGAGGCGTTTGCGACCCCGGAAGTTGAACGACTGGTAGGTGTAATTCATCAGCGTGGACATTTCGCCGAACTTTCCGCCGAGCAGTTCCTGTACGGCGGCTGCGTCGTTGGGCGACGGGTTGTTGGGTTGCGGAAGGGCAATAGCCATCCGGTCAATGCGGTGAACCATAGGTGTTGGTGTGTTTTTAGTGAAAAAAAAATTGAGGGAAGGGAAATCCCGCGAAAAGAAGGAGGCGGCGGGATGAGCAACAAGACGCAGAAAAACCCATGCCGCGTTTCGGGCGTTTTTGCCTGAAACGCCAGCGGGCTTTGCGGCGGAGGGCATGTTTTTTTACAGCAGGCTGTTTGTTGTAACGAAAACAGACAATGGAAAAAAAACGCCCCAAAAAACGATACGTTGTTTTGCTCTCTGTGCTGATCCTGCTCGTCGTGGGGCGATTGCTGCTGCCTTACTTTGTGACCCGCTACGTGAACAAAGTACTGGCCGAAATCCCCGGCTATTGGGGAAAAATTGACGACGTGGACATCAGCCTCTACCGGGGAGCCTACCAAATCCAAGGCATGAAACTGTACAAAGTGGAGGGCAACGACCGGATTCCGTTCCTCGACTTCCCGGAAATTGATTTGTCGGTGTACTGGAAAGCCCTGCTGAAGGGCAAAGTGGCGGGCGAAGTGGCGTTTGTGCGGCCGGTGGTCAATTTCATCGGTGGCGGCAGCGAAGCAGGGTCGCAAAGCGGTGGCGATGTGGATTGGACTGAGCCGCTCAAAGACCTGATGCCGTTGCAGATTGACCGGCTCACAGCCACTGACGGCAAGTTGACTTTCAATGACTTCTCGACCCGGCCACGTGTGGACTTGGCCATGACAAACGTGAACCTGACGGCAACCAACTTGAGCAACGCCCAGCAACGCGCCGAGACGCTGCCGTCTGACGTGCGGCTTACGGCCACTTCCATTGGCAATGGCAAGCTGAACGTAAACATGAAGGCCAACATGCTCAAGCCTACGCCCGATTTCGACCTCGACCTGCGCTTTGAGGACGTGAACATCCCGGCCCTGAACGACTTTTTCAAAGCCTACGCCAAGGTGGATTTGGAACGCGGCAATTTCAACTTGTACAGCGAACTGGCCCTGCGCGAAGGCGTACTCAAAGGATACGTGAAGCCAGTGGCCCGCGACCTGAAGTTCATTGATTGGAAGGACAAAGACGAGTTCAAGAATCCGGCAAACCTTTTATGGGAAGGCTTGGCCGGATTGGTGGCGGAAATCTTCGAGAACCAGCCGAGAGACCAACTTGCCACTGTGATACCGGTGTCGGGCACGCTGGAAAAAACCGAAGTGGACGTGTGGACGACGTTGGCAAACGTGCTGCGCAACGCCTTTGTGCAGTCGCTGAAGCTTGACACCGACGGCACCATCACATTTGCCGATGCTATCCAAGCCTATCGCGACCGACTCAGCGGCAAAAGCGGCGACAAAGCCGACAAAAACGAACGGAAAGCCGAACGAAAAGAACGTCGGGAAGAACGAAAGGAACAACGCCAGCAACGCCGCGAGGAACGGAAGCGGGAAAAAGAGAAAAAGCAGGAGATAAACACCTGACCGAGAAGACGTTTTTTGGCGAATTCCGGCGTTTTGGGCATTTTTTAGCTAAAACGAAGGTGTGCGGAAAAACCTTCATAGGGTTTTGAACCCTATGAAGGTTAGATAGCCGTTTTAAGCAAAAAACGCCCAAAACACCACTGAAAAAACCTTTTGAATACAGGTACGCGTATTCCGCGTGTTATTTCCCGACCAGTTTCTTGACTTCGGCCAAGCTTAGTCCGGTCAGTTCGGCTATTGTGGCGGGTGCGATGCCTTTAATGAGCATATTACGTACTATCTGCTCCGATTTTTCCTTGCTGCCCAGTTTGTACAGACTGGTTTCTCTGTCCTTGATTTCAAGTGCCATTTTTTTCTCCAATTGCTTTATAAATGCCCCTAAGTTACGTAAATCGGCCAGTACCTGCAAGTGACCGAAAACAGATGTGTCGTGCTTTGCCGTTTGTCTCAAGCGGTTGACAATGGCGGTTGCCGCCTTTTCTTTGGTGTCGGTGCCAAAATCGCAGAGTATGGCGAACAGCACTTTGGAGGGGTCTTTGCTGGCAAGCAGGCTCCTGTACGGAATCTGCCGGAAGTCAATCAGTTGGTAGCTATAGGTGAAGTCGGCCATGGCAACCGTGTCGGGCATAGGCTGCTTGCCACCGCCAATGTAGAGAACGACCTGCTTGACGGGCAGTTGGTACTTGTCGAACAGCAGTGCTGAGTACAGGTACATGCGCCGGTGCATGGCCGGGTCGTGTTTGGTCTGCACATCGACGTGCAAAATCTGCTTGCCTTTGTCGGTTTGTACCTCGAATAGAAAATCCGGCTCGCGTTGCAGCGTCTTGACCATTGTGGTCGGCAGAGGCTTTGCCTGTCGATATTCTGTGTCGTTGAAGGCGGCCAAGACCTGAGGGAATATCTCTTGCAGGTTCTCGCGGAAAATCTGGTCGTATTTTTTGCTCATGGGACGAATCTAATACTAAAATGTCATGAGTCTTGCGTCTTTAGTCTTGGGTAAAAAACTGATTGTCAGTGACCAAATCTTCTTTAAATACGCAATGTTTGCTTTATTCTTAGTATTTGCAGAACCTTATTTTGTCTCATAAAAACCCAATCACCGAGGCCTGTGGCACACAGGCCTGTAACGTGGGTGGACAACGGCCTGTGTGCCACAGGCCTCGGTGAAAGCCGAATTCGGTGATGCAAATTGCAACAGTGTCAGCTACAGCGACAATCCCGACAAATTGGGACTACACAAACGGCGTTTTACAGCCTACGTGTTCCGAGCGTTTTGGGCAATTTTTGCCCAAAACGGCAGCAGATATGGCCTACAGTTCAAAGTTGAACCCGCTGGCAATCAGGGATTCGTAGCGGGCCTTGTCGAACTTGAACAACTGCGCAGCGCGGTGGGCCACCCCGGCCTGCTTCTCGTCAAGGGCGATGAGCAGGTTCATCTTCAGGATTTTCTTGCGGAAGTTGCGTTTGTCCAGCGAAGTGCCCAAGACAGCCTCGTAGAGGTGCTGCAGTTCGGAAAGGGTGAATTTTTCGGGCAGCAGCTCGAAGCCGATGGGTTGGTAACGCACCTTGCCTTTGAGCCGGGCAATGGCCGTCTGCACAATCTTCTCGTGGTCGAAAGCCAAGTCCTTCGGCACTTCCGACAGGGCGAACCACCGCACGTTGTCGGCATCGGTTCCGGCCTTTACTTTCTGGTAGTCGGAGAGTTTGAGCAACGCGTAATAGGCCGCCGAAACCGTGCGGCCGCGCGGGTCGCGGCCGGTGTCTCCGAACGTGTAGAGCTGCTCCATGAATACGTCCGACAGGCCGGTTTCTTCTTCCAGTTCCCGCTTGGCCGCATGTTCCAGCGACGGATCGGAGTCAATGTCCAGAAACCCGCCCGGCAAGGCCCACTGTCCTTTGAACGGCTCGCCGCCGCGTTGGATGAGCAGGATTTTCAGTTCGCCGCCGTCGAAGCCGAACAGGATGCAGTCAACCGTGACCGAGGGGCGGGG
>JALOMD010000246.1 GCA_025455595.1 Cytophagales bacterium
AACCAAGCCATCACATTGACGCAACTGGCCGGGCTGCAATATTTCAACGAAGCGGTGAAAGCCTTCAACCGCCGCAGTTTTGAGAAGTGCCTTGTGTTTCTGGAGAAAGCCGAACAACTCTACAGCGGCTCGGCAAAAGTGGCGAACCTGCGCCAAATGGCCGAAAGCCAACTGTCGCCCAGCTTGGTGGCATCCGGCGCAAAGGCTGTTCGGTGATGGTGGGCGTTTTGAGCATTTTTTGCCTAAAACGCATTTTTCGTCTGAACCCTGATTGGCTTCGCCGAACTGACGTTTCGCAGGATTACAGGATTAGCATGATTGAAAAACGGTTAATCAAGGTAATCTTTGAATCACACGAAACGTTAGTTCGGCGAAGAGCAATTTTTGCCCAAAACGCATTATACTTTACCGACACACAAAACTGTTTGTCACGTATGTTGCCGTTGCTGTGTTTCTACAAACAAAATAATTACCTTCACGTACTCAAAGCGTATTGATGACAAACCAAATCGTACGCAATGGACAAAGCCCAACTGCTCAATCGTTTGCTTTTCGATAAATTCAAAACGGAATCATCATTGACACGGCAAATTGACCAAGGACTTGACCGATTACATAAAATCAACAGGCTGATTGCCAGACTTCGGGAGGAAGGCTATTGATTATCTTGCAGTTATGTGTTTCATTTTCCAATCCGTTTCAATCATGACCCTTGCAGAAAAAATCATTTGGATTGACCAAAACTGGAACAGTTTCTCTGATGACGAGAGAGGGAAATTTACAAGCGAACTGCGTGCCATTGCCGCGCTGGAACCATCGCAGGTGTCGGTTGAGGATAAGCGGTCAATCAATGAATACGCTTATATTTTGATGAAATTTATAAATGCAAACCTGGACAATATGGAAGAGCAACTTAACCAGCTTGGACAAGGAGCAAAAGCTGCCTAATTTTCATAAGCGACGAGACCTGCGATGCATGACGGACTTCGCGGTTTTGAGCAAATTTTGCCCAAAACGGCAAACAAAATGCTACTTCAACGACAAATCCGAAGAGTCTGATTTACGGAATGCCGACAAACCTTTGTCGAGGAAGCCGACAAAATTTTCCACGCTCAGGTCGTGGGCGGTGGGAGGGACGGGCAGCGGATTGCCCGCCGTGTCGAGCAACACGTACAGCGGCTGCGCGTTGTAGTTGAACCGCGTGATTTGGTAGTCGAAGTTTTGCGAGCCGATGGTCTTTTTCAACTTGCCGTCGCGGGCCGAGGTGTACCACTCGGATTCTGGCAGTTCCGTCTTGTCGTCCACGTACAGCGACACCAGCACGTAGTCGTTTGCCAGCCGTTGCAGTACCGTCGGTTCGGGCCACACGCGGGCTTCCATTTCGCGGCAGTTTACGCAGCCGTGGCCGGTGAAATCCACAAACACCGGCTTGTTCACCTTTTGTGCGTAAGCCAAAGCCTCTTTTAAATCGAAGAAACCCGGCAAGTTGTGCGGCGTTTTCAGAAAACCGGCGTGCTTGCGCGGCGGCAGGACCTCCGTTGGCTGCGAGGCCAGCAAGCCGCGCGGCTCGTTCAAGTTGAAGTCTTGCGTGGTTTGCGGCGGCAGCAGCCCGGCCAGCGGCTTGAGCGGTGCGCCGAAAAGCCCTGGAACCATGTAAATCGTGAACGCCAGCGTGAGCATGGCCACCAGCAGGCGCGGCACGCCGATTTCGGCGGCATTGTCGTCGTGCGGCAGCCTTACTTTGCCGAGCAGGTAAAGTCCCAGCACACCGAAAATCACAATCCACGCGGCCAAGAACACGTCGCGGTCAAGCAGGCCCCAGTGATACACTTGGTCGGCGTTGCTCAGGAACTTGAACGCCAGGGCCAGTTCCAAGAAACCCAGCGTCACTTTCACGGTGTTCATCCAGCCGCCTGACTTGGGCAGATTCTTGAGCCAAGCCGGGAAAATGGCAAACAGCGTGAACGGAACCGCAAACGCCGCCGAATACGCCACCATGCCCAGCACCGACTTGACGCTCACGCCCTCGGAAGCCAAAATGAGCAGGCTGCCCGCAATGGGGCCGGTACAGGAAAACGACACCAAGGCCAGCGTGAAAGCCATGAAAAAGATGCCGTAAAGGCCGCCTTTGTCGGCTTCCCGATCCACGCGGTTGACCAACGAACTCGGCAATACAATCTCAAACAACCCCAAAAACGAAAGCCCGAAGACGACGAAAACAGCGAAAAACAGCAAATTGGGCAACCAGTGCGTGCTGAGGGCATTGGCACTGTCGCTGCCGAAAACCAGCGAAAACACGCTGCCGATCAATGTATAAATGACAATGATGGACAATCCGTAAATCACTGCGTACCAAATCCCGCGTTGCCGCGAGCCGCCTTGGTGCGTGAAGAACGAGACCGTCATCGGGATGAGCGGATACACGCACGGCATGGCCAAGGCAATGAACCCCGACAAAAACGCCAGTAACAGGAAACTGCCCAGCGAATCGTCTTTGTCGCCCGAAACCGGTGCAAGCGTGGCAGTGTTTGTAGGCTCCGAAACAGTTGCTTGCTTTTCATCCCCGTTCATGGGTGCGTTTTGGGCATTTTTCGGATTTTTTTCCGTAGCCGCTGCTACCGAAGCCGAATCCGTCGGCTTTTCGGTTGCCGCAACCGCCGGGCCACCGGAAGTTTCGGCGGCGGCAACCAGCTTGATTTGGTCAAACTTGAAAGCCTCCTCGCCCGGAATGCACTTGCCGTCCACTTCCGAACAAACCTGATACTCAATGCCGCCTTCGATGCGCGGGTTGGCCTTCAGGATTTTCACCGTTTGCCGAAACTCGCCCTGCCCGATGAAATACGTGTATTCGCCGCCCCACAAGTCGTCGTATTTTTTCTTGGGTTTCACGGGCTTCACCTTGCCCACCAACTGGTACGTGTCGTTGGGCTTGAACGTGAAAGCCGTCACCTGCGGCCCAAGCTCCGGGTCGAAGTCGGACGAGTACAGGTACCAGTTGTCTTGGATGGTGGCCCGGAAGACGAGTTCGGTCTCGCTGCCTGCTTTCACTTCGGCCTTGGAAACCTCGAATCGCCACTTGGCCGGTGACAGTACTTGCGCAGGTGTGGAAAAGCTGAAAAGAAAGGCAAGCGGCAAAAAAGCCAGACGGACGGTTTTCATCGGAATGTCAGATTTGAGGAATCGGATTGTCGTGGCGTTTTGGGCAAATTTTGCCCAAAACGCCTTTTCAAACGCAGGTCAGGCGCGGTGCGTTAGACCGGAATCACAGGATTGGGCTGTCCTTGACCGGGCCTGCACGACAAGGGCGAACCCACAGTCCGGCGTTTTAGGCGTTTTTTGCCCAAAACGCCAAATCTTGTACATACGTGTCAGCAACCGCACACACGCATTGGTTGTACAACGCGAAAATAACCAAAAAAATCCCCCGGCGACGCGGCTTCCGTCAAATGGTAACCGCGCAACGCAGCCCTTGTCGGCAAGGTCGGCAGGCAGGTACGGCGGCGGCAATGCCGGTTGGGGCGTTGCAAATATGCGAAACTCGCCCTCGTCTTACATTCGTTTCATTCTTCGTACCCAACTGTCTTACAGCGAGTTGTACCGGCGTTTTAGCCGTTTTTCGGCAAAAAACTGTCGAAACATTAGCCGTGCATTCAATCCGCTGATTGTGACCAGCACCGCTTCGCCCCAGCCTTTAATATTGCAAAAGTAATTTCGACAAAATAAGTGTTAAACGCATCCGGGTACAAAACACGGCGGTCGGCTCAACGGTCGGCTGCCGGTTTGGCACCTCCCCGAAAGTCGCCATCCGAACCAAAAGCGGCCCGTCCGTAACCTGTTGTCTATGAGAAAAAAACGTTTGTTGGCTGGTGTTTCGCTGGCCCTTGCATTGTTGGCTGGTGCCAGTGTTTCGGCACAGACCAAAAGCCCGGAACTGGAGAAGAAAATCAAGAAGGCGGATGCCTTGCTCACGGCAAAGGAATACCGGCAGGCCATTCCGCTGTACTTGGAACTGGACAAAGCAGTGCCCAACGACCCCGCCAACCACTACGCACTGGGCCTGTGCTATGCGCAGGTGGGCGAGTCGCAGAAAGCATTGCCCTACCTGAAAGCCGCCATCGAAAGCAAAAGCCAAGACGTACCCAACAAGGTGCATTATTGGTACGGAAAGGCATTGCATTTGGGCGGACGCTTCGACGAAGCCATTGCCTCGCTGAACGAGTTCCGCCAGAGCGACAACAACGTGGAACTGGTGACCGATGCCGCCAAGTTGGTGCAGCAGTGCAACGTAGCCAAAGCCCTGACGGCCAAGCCCGAAGACGTGTTTGTGCAGCCTGTTGACGCAGTGAACACACCCGCCACCGAATACGGCCCGGTGATTTCGGCCGACGAGTCGGTGCTGGTGTACACGACCATCAAAAAGAACACCGCCACCGGCACGGCCGCTGCCGCCAAGGAATACGAAGACGTGATGATTACCCGCAAGACCGGCGGCCAGTGGAGTGCGCCGCAAAGTGCGGGTATTCCCACGCCGGTGGTGGGCGGCGTACGCAGCAACATCGGCTCGGTGGGCCTCTCGCCCGACGGCCAGAAACTGCTGGTGTACATTGGCACCACCGCCAACAGTGCCGACATCTACGCATCCACGCTGCAAGGCGACAAGTGGGGGCCGCCCTCCAAACTGGGCCGCGAGGTGAACTCGACTTACCAAGAGAGCAGTGCCAGCTTCACGCCCGACGAAAAAGTGGTCTATTTCGCCAGCAGCCGACCGGGCGGCTTGGGCGGACTTGACATCTACAAAGCCGAAAGACAAACCGACGGCTCGTGGGGCGCACCCGTAAACCTCGGCCCGACGGTGAACAGCAAGTACGACGAAGAGGCTCCGTTTATCCACCCCGACAAGAAAACGCTGTATTTCACTTCAAACGGCCCGAATGCAATGGGCGGTACCGATGTGTTCCGCACCGTGCTTGACAAAGGCCGCTGGACCACGCCCGCCAACTTGGGCAGCCCCATCAACTCGGTTTATAACGACAGCTATTTCGCCATCTCCGCCGACGGCAAGAAAGGCTACTTCTCGTCTGACCGGCCGGGTGGCAAAGGCGGCGGTGACATCTATTTCCTCGGCATTCCTGAAGAACTCGGCGTAGTGGCCCTGACCATGATGAAAGGCCGCATTTTGGCCGGTAATCCCGCCAAACCCGTTAAAACCAGCATCAAGGTGATTGACAAGGTGACAGGCGAAGTGATTAAAGGCGTGTACAGCCCCAACGCCAAAACCGGCGACTACCTGATTATCTTCCCGCCCAACCGCCAATATGACATGGTGATTGAGGCCGAAGGCTTCAAGCCTTCGTTGGTGAACATCTACGTGCCCAACCAAGATTATTTCTACGAGATGTACCAAGAAATCTTGCTGACCCCGGTGATGAAAGACGGCAAAGTGGTGGGCCAAGGCATTGCGGTGAAAAACGCCTTCGAGGACACGGACAAAGACAAGTCTTCGTCTAACAACGACAACGTGTACGCCCTGATGGGTAAAATCCTGACTGCCGAAGATTCGCTGGCCTTGGGTGCGCTGCTTGAGTCGGTTTACTCCGACCCCGGCACCGACATAGCCGCCGCCACCAAAGACCAAAAGGCGACCGAGGCCAAGTACATCTACAGCGAGTCGAAGATGCAGGCCACCAAGGTAGGCAACGAGACCGTTTACACGCTGGCCGCTGTTGACACCAAAGCCGCCGCCAACGCCAAGAAAGAGGTAATTACGCAGGCAACAGTGCTGAAGCCCAACCAAGTTTACATCGTCTATTTCGACACTGACAAGGCCGACTTGAAAGCCGATGCCAAACCCGAACTGGACAAAGTGTTTGAGTTCCTGAAAAAGAACCCGTCTTACGGAGTACGCATTGCCGGGCACACCGACAACTCAGGCACGCCGGAACGCAACCTGACCATTTCGGAAAACCGCGCCAAAGCCGTAGTGGGCTACTTGGCGGCCAAAGGCATAGCGGCCAAACGGACATCGGCCAAAGGCTACGGCCAAACCGAGCCGCTGAACGCCAACAGCAACGAGGAGGAGAAGAAGAAGAACCGCCGGGTGGAAATCACCCTCGGCGAAATGGGCCAAGACCTGAGCAGCAACTGA
>JALOMD010000247.1 GCA_025455595.1 Cytophagales bacterium
GACCGCAGAATCCCCGAATTCTCTAAGAAAAATTGCCGCCGTTCCGGGAAAAACACCGAAAACCGCGTCAGGTTCACCACCTGCCGGTCCACGTCGGTTTGGGCGAAATCGGTGTTGAACGTCAAGTCCAGCACCGAGTTGGGCGTGAGGGCGTACTTGATTTCGCCGCCCGCTTTCCATGCGGAACTTTCCTGCGTTTGACTGCCATTGACCTCATTAGCAACGCTTTGCCGATTGAAATCGCCCAACAGGTACGGCTGGATGCGGATGTTTTTGGAAGGCGGCGGCGGAGCCAGCCCGTTCAGTTTGCCCGCATAGGTCATGCGGTAAATCGAATAGGCACGCGGAATCGGTGCCCAGGTGACAATCTGGTTGATGCGCCGCAGCCGCCGGAAAAAATGCACGCCCCACTGGGTGTTGTCCGCTTTCGGGTAGCGCAGGCTCACCCACGGAATGCGAAACTCGGCCGTCCAGCCCGAATCGGTGCGGGTGGTGCGCACCTTCCAGAACGTGTCCCAGTCGTTGTCCATCACGTCGTCGTCAAACACCTGCTTGTCGCGCTGCGCCCCGTAGGGATTGGTCTGGAAACTGACCGCGTTGCGTTTGTCGTTGAACGCATCAATCGAAACGCCGAACAGGTCGCCGTCGTCCCAAGAAAAGTCGCGCCGCAGGTTGGGCACCCGGATGCCCTTGCGCCCCAGCGGATCGTAGCAGAACGCGCCGATGTACAGGGCCTTGTCGTCGTAGAGCACTTTCACGTGCGTGTCGTGGGCCGCCGAGTCGCCCTGGTTGGGTTCCATCTGCACAAAGCCCCGGATCAGATTAGCAGCTTTCCACGCCGGTTCGTCCAGCCGCCCGTTGATGTCAATTTCCTCGGCAATGCGGCTGGCCTGCGCCATGACCGGATTGGCGGGCGGCTGGAACACGTCCTGGGCGTGCAGCAGGCAGGTTTGGGCAAGGAAAAAGATACTATTGAGATAGTAAAAAGCTTTGCGCATAGACGACGGCGAAAAAACAAAGTGCAATGTTGCAAAAATAAGGTTTTATCCTATTTTTGCAACATTGTTGCATTAAAATCATCCCCTACCATTAACTGCCTGCCTTACATCCGTGTGTTTTTGTGTGAGACTGTTTAACATTTTCCGTTTTGGTTCAATAAGGCTAACTGATGTTACGCACGGATTCAGAAAACACTGTGAGAGCGCATTTCGCAAAAGGCGTTTCGGGCAATTTTGACTGAATCTGTGCGTAACATCAGTGAATAACCCTGAAAAGGGGCGTAGCCCCGCAATCATCGTAGCACAAGGCGTTCGCAGGCGAAAGGGGCGTTAGCCCTGGCATCTTCCCTGACCACTCGGACAAGAAGATGGCAGGGCTAACGCCCCTTTCGTCTGTGTCGTGATCGTGATTCTACCAAGAGTCCGGGGCTACGCCCCTTTTTTCCTTTGGCAGGCTTTTTACAGTCACGAGTTTGTGTCAAGCACAGATTGGGAAACAACTGTAAAAATTCAGGGATCAGAAAGGGATTGCTTAAAACGTTGAGTAACATCAGAGGCTAAGACAATCAAACGCCAAAATCATACGATAAACATACAGGCTAACTTCATTAAAGTTATTATAGTCTGATAATCAATTGGTTATAAGTTGAGTTTTGGATAAAAAATGCCCAAAACGCCTTTTTTACAGAAGTTCTTTCCGCGAAAACCATGTAACTCGCTTACTTTCAGCCTATAGTAAGTCTATTGAACTTTTCTGTTTATTTTGGTAATTCAGGGGTTTGAACCATTGAAAAGATACTATAGTTACTATAGGTTGACAATCAAATACTTATAAAAAAACCGGGCGCAGCCGCTCGCCTCTGGCGAGTGGCAACTGTCTGACCGCGAAGCTGGTCAGTCGGCCTCTGGCCGGGATGGGAGAAAGTAATCCCATCGTCAAGTAACTCACAATCAGTTGTTTACATTCCATTCGGTCGGCGGCCAGAGGCCGCCCGATGTGGCTTTGCCATCGGACAGTTGCCACTCGCCAGAGGCGAGCGGCTGTGTTGGCTTTTTGCAAACACCTGATTATCAGCCTATAGTAACTCTACTATTTTTTATGTACGAAATAAGAACATGTCAAGTCAGTTAGACAAAATAGAAGCAACGTTAAAGCAAAACCAAGGCATCATTGATCAGGATGTGCTGACCGCCGTGTATGAACAAAAGCTGTTCAAGTGCTTTCTGCCCCAATCGCTGGGCGGCTTGGGTTTGAATGTGAAACAGACCTTGCAAGTCATCGAGGACTGTGCGGCGATAGACGGAAGTTTGGGCTGGCTCATCCAGATTGGCAACGGAGGCAATTATTTTGCTCCTCTGTACGAAGCGTCTGTTACAGAGCAACTGTTCAGCCCGCCCAACGCCGTGCTGGCCGGTAGCGGAGCCGCAACCGGCGTGGCGACAAAAGCCGGAGGCGGCTACCGCGTGAACGGAAAATGGGCCTATTGCAGCGGAGCGGATTATGCCACGTTTTTCACCGCCAATTGCCAAATCGCCGACACTACAGACATAATTGCCTGTACGTTCATGCGGGAACAAGTGCGCATTGTGCCTGATTGGAATGCCGTGGGCTTGCAGCAAACCTCTACGCACACCATCGAAGTGCAAGATGCGTTTGTGCCGGACGAACTGACGTTTGTGTTGGATTTGAAAAAATGCCTGCAAAACGAACCCGTTTTCCAGGTTCCTTTTGTGCCGTTTGCCCAACTGTTCATCATCAAAGTGCTGCACGGGATTTTCCGGGCCTTTCTTGCCGCCGCCGACACCGTTCGGTCAGACAACAAATCGCGTTGGCAACCTGCCCGACTACAGACATTGGAAGACAAGCTTCTCGGCGCAGGAGATTATTTGTCACAAGCCCTGTCGAAGTGCAATGAATTGGCGGAGCAATTGACGTACCCAACCGACACAGAGAAAACAGAACAGACTGCTGAAACCGCCAAAGAACTGACCCGGCAAAACACAACGATTGTGCGCGAGGCACAGGAAATTTTCAGGTTGTCGGGCATGCAAGTGCTGTACAGAAACCATCCTTTGTCTGCCCGTTACCTTGATTTGCTCTGTGCCGGGCAACACAGCCTGCTGCACGACACCGGAAGATAAAGGCTTCACCGATGAGGTCTTTCCGGCGTTTTAGGCAAAAATTGCCCAAAACGGCAGTTTGTCTTGAATCACGGATGAAACGGATGACACAGATTTCACGGATGAGCCTTTGGGTTGACATCCGCGTTAACGTGAGTTATGGATGCGTCGGCATGACACATCTTTCCTTTATCCATAACTCACATTATTCAACAATCAATTCGTTTGCAATGCGCCGGAACCGGTTTTGGGCGGCTTCCGAAAATAGTATCTTTTCAGAAGGCGAAACCCTGTAGGAGCAGGGCTTGTGATGGCCCCGTAGGCGGTTTTGAACCGATTTTTTGCGTCCAGCCGTTAGGTTTAGCTAACAAATTCAGCTAAAGAATTCTTGCACTGACCGAGCCGTTTTAAGCAAAAATCGAAGATGCCGCAAGGCGGTATTGTCAAATCCCGCATCCGGCGGGAACGCCCAAAACGCCACTCGCTTATTGAATCCGGCCCCGATATTATACCGATTACGCAATCCGATTTTTGTTTTGGTATCAATACACACGCACAAACGCAGCCTGCCCGGCGGGTTGCAATCCAGGTTTCAGTTTGTTGTAAAAAGACAGAAACGTTTGGTAATCACGCGGGTTTTTGGGGTCGAATTGCCGCACCAGAGACGCGAATTTCGCCGCACCGACCGACTGCATGGCGTGATACAATGCGATGGCCCCTTTGTTGATTTCCAGATAATCCGCACCGTCCGCATACAGCAAGGCAGGTTCTCGGTTGGCTTCGTTGTTGCGTTCTTTTCCATAGAGATTGCGTTTTTTCTCCACAAGCAAATCCGTCGCTTTCACGCCCAGTTGCTCCTGCACAAACCGCAAGGCCAGTGCTTCGGGCAGGGCCACCCTGAGCATGTCCGCCCCCTGCACGTTGGCAACCGGAATGTTGGCTTGTGCCCAATGGGCAAACACCTGGCTTGCCACGCTCAGGTGCAAAAAAGCCTTTTCCTGCAAACCCGACGTGTCGGCCAGCCAGCCTTCTTTCTCCGAAACGGCAATGGTGTTCGGAAAAGCATAGAATTTCTTCTGATAGAACGGAATCTCCACCATCCGCACCTGCCGGTACGGATAGTCGCCCAGATGCTGGTTGATAAACGCCACGGCTTTGTGCAAAATCGTCTGGTAGTATGCAATGTTATAGCGATGCTTGGGGTCGTAGAGAACGGTTGTTTGCACGCCTTTGCCATTGACAACCGATGAGGCGTAGCGGCCCGTACCCACATGCCAGTCGAACGGGGCGGGCTGCGCAATTTCGTAGCGGAAATAGCGGCGGCCCGCCTTTTCCCATTGCCGGGTCAGTTGTCCGGGAGCCACGGCGGTTTGTCCGGCATCGGTGCCGATAGTGAGCGTGCCGTTCACCCAAAGGGCATCGGGGGCGTAGGCATCCTGTCGTAAGGCCAACGAATCGTTTACCGCGGCCATCCGGGAAGTGAGTTTGGGCAACCCTTGTTCGCTTCGCTTGCGGTTTTCGGAAAGCTCCTTGTCGGCATCGTACCCGATGACCGGCAAAAACTCCCGGATGCTGCCAAACGAGCCGTTGAACATAAGATCAGGCTGCGGCTCGTCGCCGCTTTGGGTGAACCCTTGGTACTGCTTCTCGGCCTTGAGCGTCAGTGGCAAAGTTTGGCCGGTATCCAGCGGCTGCGGCAAACGCCACGCCGAAAGGCCGTGCGTTTCATCCTCATACAACTTTTCCAGTCTGCCGCCAGTGGTTTGCAAGGTCTGCACCGCCACGAATTCCTTGAAGTTCAGGTAGAGCGTATCTATCGGGCGGGCGGCTGTGTTTTTGAGTGTGATTTCGGCTTGGTAAACGGCTTTCCGCTGCTGGGGGAAATAGTCCAGCGTCAAATCCACCCGGCTGTACTTGGGCTGCGGAAGACGACTCAAATAAGCGTATTTACGCTCGTAATTAGCGGCATCGGCTTCCTGTTGCGCGGCGGGCGTGAAATTGCCTTTTCCGTTCACGTTGCGCACAATGAACGACTGCAAGCCAAAGAACAGAACCAACGCAACCACCACGGCGAGCTTGCCCGGCCAGTAAAGCTGGCTGCCGGAAAAGGTAAATTTGCGCAACCAAGATTGGCCCTGCCCGCGATGCCAGAACAAAATGCCCAGCAGCACAAACACCCCCGCCAAAGCCACCCACATCGGGAAATACCAGCGGGAGGCAACCGCCCAGATGCTGTAGCCGCTCACTTCGGAGTAATCTTCCAGGCCCGGCACGGCGGCGTAGGCAAAAATGGTTTGTTCGGCCAGACCCATTTCAAACGAAATAATCATGAAAAAGAACAACCCGATAGCAAGTATGTGCGTCAGCAGTCGGTTGCCCGTCAGTCCGCCGATGAAAAAGACGAAACAAATCCAGAGCACATACGTGAGCCAGCCCCAACGAAAACCCAGCACATCGCTTGCGTATTGC
>JALOMD010000248.1 GCA_025455595.1 Cytophagales bacterium
TTTTTTCATTTATGACGGAGTGGAACGAACAGTTCGAGGAGTTGATGAGGCAGCGTTTTCACGAGTGGGTGAAGAACCCCACGCCTGAACAAGAAGCTTATTGGCGCAAGTGGCTGGACGGGCATCCCGACTACCAAGATGCTGCCGACCAGCTTCGCCAATTGATTGAAAACATGCGTCACCCGGACTCCGAACGGCTACAGGTGACCGAAAACCGGCTTTGGCACGACATACAAGACCGCCTCGAAACACTGGAAGCCAAACCCGAACGCGAGGCGCGGGTTGTGAAACTGGTGCCGCGCCGCCGTGTGCTGTGGGCGGCGGCTTCGGTGGCGGCCGTGCTGCTTTTGGCCGCTACCGCTTGGTTTATGCGCACCCGCGAGCAAGTTTATGAAACGGCTTTCGGCGAGACGCGGGTCGTCACCCTACCCGACGGCTCCACGGTGACGCTGAACGCCCACTCGACGCTGGCTTACCGCAACGACTGGCAGCCGGGCCGAGACCGCGAAGTGACGCTGGTCGGCGAGGCGTTCTTTGCGACGGTCGCCGCCGCGACCGGTTTGTGGTTCATGCGGAGGGATTGGACGTGGAAGTGCTGGGCACCGAATTCAACGTGAACAGCCGCCGCGCCCAAACCAAAGTAGTGCTGCAGTCGGGCAAGGTGAAACTGAGCAGCCCGCGCCACGCACAGGCGGCTCCGGTTTACATGCTGCCCGGCCAACTGGCAAGTTACGACAAGCAAAAAGAACACCGAAGTGTATGCCGCATGGAGAAGCAAGAAACTGGTGTTTGACAACACCTCGCTGGCTGAAGTCGCCGCGATTCTGGAAGACACTTACGGAGCCAAGGTGTTGCTCTCCGACGAGAAACTGCGCGAACGGCGCGTAAGCGGCGAAATCAACGCCGAGGAAAAAGAAGCCCTGTTGAAAGCACTTGCAACGTTGTATAACCTCGACATCAACGAGCAAACCGACAAGACCATTGTCATTAAAGCAAGTAATTAGGTATTGGCTGTTAGCCGTTAGCTATTAGCCGTTAGCTATTAGCTTTTGGCTTTTACTTTCTTGATCATCAATTGATTTCGTATCGGTTTCAAGCGTTTTAAGCATTCCCGCCGGATGCGGGATTTGTCAATTTTTGCCTAAAACGCACAAAAGCTTTCCCACTCTATTGACAAGCTAACAGCCAAAAGCCAATAGCTAAAAGCCAAACGCTACCCGAACACACACTCACACCCCTAACAAGAAAGCTGTTTCACATGAGAAAAACTACCCGACTCCTTTTTCTGGGAAGCATCGCAGCGGCCACTTGGACGGCCGTGGGGAGCCACGCGGCGGTTGCCCAAGCGCAACCGGACCGAACACTGGCCACCAGCGAACACTACCAACGGCTGTCCCAGCCCGAAGCCAAGATTTCGCTGGCCGAAGCCTTGGACAAAATGAAGAAATACTACCAAGTCACTTTCTTCTACGATCCCGCCAACATCAACGACAAAACCACCGCCAAGGTGGCTTTCCAAGACAAACTGGAACCCACCCTCGAAGGGCTTTTGCATCCGCTGGGCCTCACGTATCGCAAGATTGACAAAGGCGTGTACGTGATACTGACCCAAGGCGAGGCCCCGATGCTGAAAGGCAAAGGCCCCCGGTCGTTGGGAAGCAGCAGCCTGCCCGACAAAGACTCGACAGCCTTGCAAAGCTTGGCTGCGCCGCTGCAAGCCTCTGTGTCGGCGTTGGTGCAGTCGGGGATGCTGCAAAAGCAACTCAGCGGCCGCGTCACCGACAGCCAGAGCGGCGGCGGGCTGCCGGGTGTGAGCGTGGTGGTGAAAGGCACAACGGTCGGTACAGTGACCGATGCCAGCGGCGCGTTTCAACTCAACGCACCTGACGATGCCAAGATATTGGTATTTTCGTTCATCGGTTACACCACCGAGGAGGTTGCCGTCGGTACGCAGACGACCTTCAACATTACACTGCTGCCCGACATCAAATCGTTGAACGAAGTGGTGGTGATTGGCTACGGCGAGCAAAAACGCGAAGACGTGACCGGGGCCATTTCGTCGGTGAAGGGCGATGCCATCAAGAACATTCCGCAACCCAGCGTTGACCAACTGCTGCAAGGCCGGGCCGCCGGGGTGATGGTGACCAACAACTCCGGCCAGCCGGGCAGTGTGGCTTCGGTGCGGGTGCGGGGCATCACCTCGCTGACCGGCAGCAACGAGCCGCTGTACGTGATTGACGGCGTGCCTGTTTCTGGCGACGGTACCAACGCCGCCACCAGCGGCCGCCCGGCCAACGGCGGCTTTGCGTGGGGCGGCGGCGGCAACGGCCAAACGGCCCTCAGCCCCCTGGCGGCCATCAACCCGAACGACATCGTATCGGTGGACGTGCTGAAAGATGCCTCGGCCACGGCCATCTACGGCAACCGGGCCTCCAATGGCGTGGTCATCATTACCACCAAACGCGGCAAAGCCGGTGATTCCAAAATCACCTACGATGCCTTCGTTGGTTCCCAGGGGCTGGCCAAACGCCTCGACGTAATGGATTTGCGCGAGTACGCCCAGTTCCAGAACCAAATGACCGTGACACCGGGTTTCGGCCAGCCGGTGCGCCCCGAGTTCGCCGACCCGTCGCTGCTCGGCCCCGGCACCGACTGGCAGCGCGAGGTGTTCCGCAACGCCCGGATGCAGAGCCACCAGTTGGGCTTTTCGGGCGGCAAGGAAAAACTCCAGTACTACATTTCGGCCGGTTACCTGAAGCAGGACGGTGTGGTGGTCGGGTCGGGTTTCGACCGGTATTCGCTCCGCTTCAACTTGGACAACCAAGTGAAGGAGTGGCTGAAAATCGGCACCAGCCTTACCACCAGCCGCACCAAAGAACGTATCACCCTGAACGACGACTTGGAGGGCATCATTGCCAGCACCTTGACGCAGGCACCCGACATCCCCGTGCGCAACCCCGACGGCAGCTACGGCGGCCCCATGACCACCACCGGCAACGAAGTGCCCTTCAACCCGGTTGCCAAGGCATTGCTCATCGAAAACTACACCACGCAGTTCCGGGTGTTAGGCAACATTTACACCGACATCGCTTTCCTGAAAAGCTTCACCTTCCGCACCGAACTCGGCGGCGACTTGGGTTTCGGCAAAGTGGATCAGTTCAAGCCCACTTACAAGTGGGGCCGGGCCGAAAACCCGGTGGCGTTGGGCCTGAAAGCCAACAACAACAACACATTCTGGATACTAAAAAATTACCTGACGTACAGGAATACGTTCGCTGGCAAGCACGAAATCACCGTGATGGCCGGGCACGAGGTGCAGGAAGCCCGCTGGAACGGCGTTTCGGCTTCGCGGCAGGGTTTTCCGGACAATAACACAAGGGAACTCGGCGTAGGCGACCGACTGAACCAAACCGGCAACAGCTACGCGGGCAGCTTTGCACTCGAATCGTATTTCGGGCGGGCCATTTACTCGTTCGGTGGCAAATACACCGTGACTGCCACGTTGCGGGCCGACGGTTCTTCCAAGTTTGCCGCCAATCGGCGTTGGGGCTATTTTCCGGCGGTAGCCGCCGCCTGGACGCTCTCCAATGAGCCGTTTGTGAAGAACATCGCGTTCTTGAGCAACCTGAAACTGCGGGCGGGCTACGGCGAAGTGGGCAACCAGAACATTCCCAACTACCTGTACGGCTCGCCGCTGGCTTCGGTGGCAACGGGCTTCGGCGTAACCGGCTTCCGACCCAGCATCAACCCGAACCCCAACCTCTCTTGGGAGGCCGCCACGCAAACCAACGTGGGTTTGGACGTGGGCTTTTTCAACGGACGCATTGACGTGGCCGTTGACTGGTACGACAAAGTCTCGCGCAACTTTCTGTTCCAGTTGCCCCTGCCCGATTTTGCGGGCGTGAGCGGCAGCGGCAGCATAGCCCCGCCGATGGTGAACCTCGGCAACATGCGCAACCGGGGCGTTGACTTGGCCATCAACTCCCGCAACCTGACCGGGCCGCTCACTTGGAACACGACGCTGATTCTGTCGCATTACAAAAACACGGTGCTTGACATGTCGGGGCTGGAGTCGGTGGGAACGGTGCAGTTCGGTTTTTACACCGTGAACAAAACCGTGGCCGGGCAACCCATCGGCCAGTTTTGGGGCTACCAAACCGACGGGCTTTTCCGCACGCAAGAAGAACTGAACGCCGCTCCGGCGCAGTTCGGGCCGAAAACAGACGGCAGCGGCAACCCGCGCAACGGCAACGCCTTGGGCGACGTGCGTTACCGCGATGTGAACAACGACGGGAAAATAGACCAAGGCGACCAAACGTTCATTGGCAACCCGAACCCGCTGTTTACGTTCGGCTTCACTAACTCGTTGAGCTACAAAGGCTTCGATTTGAGCATTTTCCTGCAAGGCTCGTACGGCAACAAAATCCTGAACTTCCTGCGCCGCCGCACCCAAGGGCTTGACCGGCTGTACAACAACCAGTTGGCCTCGTCATTCGACTACTGGCGGGCCGACAACCCCAACGCCAGCCTGCCGCGACTGGTAGCCGGCGAAGACAACCCGAACCTGTTCGTATCTGACCGGTTTGTGGAAGACGGCTCGTACCTGCGCATCCAGAATGTGTCGCTGGGCTACGTGGTGCCGACGGCTCTCAGCAACCGATTGAAAATGAGTCGCTTGCGGGTGTACGCCACTGTGCAGAACCTGTACACCCTCACCCGCTACTCAGGGCTTGACCCGGAAATCGGGGCGTTCAACCAGAATGCCTTGCTGATGAACATCGACAACGGACGCTACCCGACACCCCGCACGTACACCGTCGGGCTGAACGTGGAATTCTAAATCAGTTGTTGGTCGTTGGTCATTAGTCCTTGGTCAAAAGACACACCGAAGTGCGTTTTGGGCAAAAATTGCCCAAAACGCAACAATGTAGATTCGGATTTGGCCGAATCCAACGTTCCAATCTTTGCCAGTGCGCATGGCGATGATAATCCCGACAAGCCGAAGGCATGGTCGGGACTACAAACGACAATCTGTTTTGGGCAAAAATTGCTCAAAACGCTTTCCAAAGAACGGATGACCAACAGACCAGCGACCCAATACCCAAGACTCAAGACTCAAGACTAATCAAGATACCCCATGAAAAGAAAATCATACTTCGTCTCCGGCCTGATTGTACTGCTGGCGTTTGTCGGCACAGCCTGCAAAGACAGTTTTCTGAACCGCCCGCCCGACGACGCCATCTCGGTGGACGGCTTCTACTCCAGCGAGCAGCAGGTGAACCAAGGCACGGCTCCGCTCTACAACACGCCGTGGTTCGACCTGAACGACAAGGCTTTGTGGGCCATCGGCGACATCACCAGCGGCAACCTGAACACCTTTGACCCAGCGGTGGTGAACTTCAAGAATTTCCAGGTGACGGGCGACAACACGCGTATCATCGAGTCGTGGCGGTCGCTGTTCAACGTGATTTCGCAGTCCAACTTCATCATCAACAACCTGCCCGCCAAGGTGGCCCCGTCGGTTGACGCGGCCATCACCAACCGGGCCGTGGGCGAGGCGCGTTTCATGCGGGCCTTGGCCTACTTCTACTTGGTGCGGCTGTGGGGGCCGGTGCCAATCATCGAAAGCACCACCGAACTGATTGCCAACGCCCAAGTGCCGCGCCACCGCACCGAAGACGTGTACAAGTTCATCCTCAACGACTTGCAGTTTGCCGAGGCCAACTGCCCCAAGCGCAGCGGCTGGGCCGGTGCCAACCAAGCCCGCGTGACGCAAGGCGCGGCACAGGCCCTGATGGCCAAAGTCTATCTGAACCTGCGCGACTACGCCAAGGCCCGTGAGAAAGCCGAGGCCGTCATCAACTCCGGCGAATACGAGCTGATGGCCGAATACGCCGACATTTTCAAGACCAAGAACAACGTCAATTCACCGACGACGGCCAACCGCGAGACGATTTTCGCCTTCGTGTGGACGGTTGACCAAGAAGGCTGGGGCGTGCAAAACACCAACCAAGCGTACTTCGCCCCGTTCGGCGAGGGCTTGACGGGCAGTTGGGACGGCTGGGGTTCGGCCGTGCCGACGCTGGACATCCTGCAAGCCTACGAACCCGGCGACAAACGCCTGCGGGCCACGTTCATGACTCCGGGCAGCTTTTATCCTGAACTGAAATCAACCAAAGGCGGCTACACCTATCCCGCCGACCAGCC
>JALOMD010000249.1 GCA_025455595.1 Cytophagales bacterium
CTGATTGATAATTCTCATAATCATACAATTTTAGGTTTGTGGACAATAGGTTTGTGACTGAGACTGCTTTTGCAACAAGTCGTCTGTCGGGAAAACAGGGGAGAACAGCCGACGAGATGCGGCCAAAATTAACACATCTCTGTAGCGTACAGATGAAGCGAATGTTATCAAACGGTTAGGAATTGTTTGATAACACCGGCCGACGGATTTTTTGTTACAATGAGGAAAGGCTTGCCGTCACAAAATAGTATTCCCGCCTTGCGGGATTTTGCTTCGCTCAACCTTTTAAAGTGCAAAACCTGTGGCTGTGTGACTTCTCTTGACAGACGGCGTTTTGGGCGTTCCCGCCGGATGCGGGATTTGACAATTTTTGCCTGAAACGGCTCCGCAAAAAAGCTGGTGTAAGCCTCTTGGCTTGCCTCTGGTCTTTAGCCCAACGGGTTACAAACGGGGCGTTTGCATCAATCATCTGCAACCTTCAGGCGCGGCCCTCTGCGGGCAGGTAGCCGAACTTTTTCTTGAACGCCGCCGTAAAGTGCGTCGCGTGCCGGTAGCCCACCTGCTCGGCAATCTGCGCAACGGTTTTTCCGCTTTCCCTGAGCAGCCCTTGCGCCTTTTTCATCCGCAAATCCAGCACGTGGCCGTACACACTCGTGCCGAACAGTTCCCGGAAACCACGCTTGAGCTTGAACTCATTCAATCCCGCCAGCCGCGAAAGTTGGCTTAGGGTAGGCGGGTTGTCGAATCTTTCTTCTAACAGTTGCCGCGCGGCCTGTAATTTCTCCCGGTCTGCCTTGGAAACGGACGGAACGCTGTTTTCCTGCCCGGACAGTTGCTCCAATTGCAAGGCCAGCAGTTCCAACACCTGGCTTTCCAGATAAAGTTTGCGGATTACACCCTGCTTTTGACACCCGACAATGCCCTCAATCACCTGCTGCATACGAGTGGTAATGGTATAGTTGTGCCGCCGGGCGGTGAAATGGCGTTTTTTGAGCATGTGCTCCAGCATGGCATCCAAAAGCGGGTCGCCACTCTGGGCCAGCCGCTGGAAGTATTCTTCGCTGAAATTGATTTCAAACATGCGGTAGTCTTCGCAAGGCTCCATCACAAGGCTCCCTTCAAAATCCGGGGCGTAAATCAGGTTGTGTTCGCCGCAGTCAAACCGATACGTCCGTGAAGAGCCTTTCGGACGGGTCTGCGAACAGCCGCACAGGGCGAAATGCATCTCGATTGTCGGGTAGTCGGACTGGGCGTAGAGTTTCACCGGGCGGGGCAAACGACACTGGGAGTGGGAGATGAACACACCGTCAAACAGGATTCCTTCCAACCGGGCCTGTCCTGCGGCATGATTCATCTCAAAACACACGTCCCGGATGCCTTCGTCCGGGCGGTAGCTTTCGGGCAAAGTTCCCTCAAAAATCAGTTCGTTTAGGTCATCCGAGTGAAAGCTGAAAGTCATGGGTGTGAGAGAATGAAAAGTGAGAAAATAATCCGCCTTGCGTCATTTTTTATCCGCTTTGCGTCAGCGAACAAAGACCGGGGGGTTTTACTTTTGCGAAGATACTATTTAGAATTGTTCTAAACAAACGAAATCGTGTATCTGACAAGGGCAACCCGCCGGTCGCCCCTACAGAGCGGCGTTCAGCACGTACTCAATCGTCGGAATGGAAAATGTTAAACGACTATATCATTTCTTGATTACCGAAATAGTATCTTTTAAAAATGCCAAACCTACCTTCTATGGAAAGCAACGCTTACAAAGTGATAGACTCGTCGGTGTCGGTACTTGTATTCAAGACCAATGTAAACAACAAGCCGGGGCGAAGAAGGCTGGCCCGGACGCTTGAAGACGCACCAGGCATCAGCCGCTGGAGCGTGGACTTGAGCGACTGCGATTGTGTGCTACGCATCGAATCCGATTCGCTTTCTGAAATAAACATTATTGGGCTGGTCAAGCAAGCCGGGTTTGTGTGCGAAGAATTGGAAGGATGATTCAATAGAGGCTTTAGACTGATAATCACTAAGTGCTTTAGACTGATAATCACTAAGTTAAGTTTTGAGAATTCATTGGAGTTGCTTCAAGCTGAAAACTAAGATAGTTAATACAGCCGTCCCGACGTGTCGGGATGGCCACTATCATCCGGCCTCTGGCCGGAAACAGGCCGATAATTCATGCAAAAGCTTAATCAAACACCTGATTGTCAATGTTTTTCTTGAAAAGAAATCTGTTTGCTGGCATCCGATTCCGGCCAGAGGCCGGATGATAGTTGCCACTCGCCAGAGGCGAGCGGCTGCATTGGATTTTTGTAAGTGCTTCATTATCAAGCAATAATAACTTTCGTATCCAAACGCCCCGAAGGGGCATCATATCCCAACGCAGGGCATCGCCCTGCGGCACGGTTCACCCAAACGCATGACAACAATGACCGAGACATTCGTATTCAAAGCGGTTTACTTGATTTTCTACGCGACTACGATATTCATCCGCTATCCGTACCTGAAAGCCAACCGACAAAACAAAATCGTGGCAAGCCGCAAAACCACCGGCGAAAAAATACTGCTGGGCATTGCCACGTTGGGCATGGCCCTGCTGCCGTTGGTGTACATTGTCACGCCGTGGCTCGACCGGTTCGACTACGCCGTTCCGCTGCCGGGCAGGATTGCCGGGGCGGTTCTGTTGTTCTTTCCGGTGCTTTGGTTGTTCTACCGTTCGCACAAGGATTTGGGGCGCAACTGGTCGGCAACGCTGGAAATCCGCGACGGCCATCACATCGTTAGTAGCGGCGTTTACAAGCACATTCGCCATCCGATGTACAGTTCGCTGTGGCTGGGCGGGTGGGTGCTGCCGCTGGTGCTGACCAACTGGGTGGCCGGATGGAGCACGCTGGCCTGTTTCGGGATTCTGTATTTCTTCCGGATTGACAACGAAGAAAAGATGATGACAAGCCAGTTCGGCGAAGCCTACCTCGCCTATAAAAATCGCACCAAACGCCTGATTCCGTTCGTGTTGTAGCCGGGTAAAACCATTCTTTTAAGTATTCGAGCAAAAGTTTTGGTGGATATGCGTCCCGACAGGTCGGGATTGCTCAAAACGCTTCCAGACCAGTTTCAAATACGTGATTGCTTTTGCTCGCATACTTAATCAAACCATGCAACCCTTTCCCGCTTGGTTTTGCGGAAACCTGTGGACGAACAATAAGATGCAACATTGTTGCATTTGATGCGAAAGCCTGTTACCTTTCGCTTTTGTTCCATCCATTCAAAACCACCTGACCGTGAAAAAATGCCTTACCCTGTTTTTCCTTGCGTGTTCCGTGCCGCTTTTGCTGGCGCAGAACACCGCCACGTTGAGCGGCACCGTGCAATCCGGCGACGGAGCCGTGCCCGGTGCTTCGGTGGCCATTCTCAACACCACTTACGGCACCGTGGCCGACCGGGAAGGCAGGTTTTCCCTGACCGGCATCCGTCCCGGACAGTACACCGTCGCCGTCACCGCAGTGGGATTTGCCCGGCAAACGCGCAGCATTTCGGTGGCCTCCGCCGGGAACCAGACCCTTGACTTCCGCCTGACCGAAAGCACCGCGCAACTGGAGGAAGTGGTGGTTTCGGCGCAGAAACGCGAGGAAGTCCTGCAAAACACACCCGTTCCGGTGACGGCACTCACCGCCCGGCAAATCGAGTTGTACCAGTTGCGCACCCTTTCCGATTTGCCCGCACTGGCCCCCAACCTCAACGTGGTGGATGCCGGGGCACCGCAGTCTCAGATTCCGTCCATCCGGGGGTTCAACTCGTTTGTCGGCGAGCCTGCGGTGGGCATCTACGTGGACGGCGTGGTGCAGATAGACGGCAACTTCCTGAACGAGCAGTTTGTGGACGTGGAGCGGATCGAAGTGCTGCGCGGGCCGCAAGGGACACTGTACGGCCGGAACGCCATCGGCGGGGTCATCAACATCGTCACCAAAAAGCCGACCAACCGCTTGGGCGGGCGGGCGGAGGCGGGTTTGGGCAACTTCGGGCAACAACGCTACGCCGCCAATCTGAACGTTCCGCTGCTGAAAGACAAGCTGTTTCTGAAAACCGCCGGTGTGTACGAGCGGCGAGACGGCTTCTTCACCAACGCCTTCAACAACCGCCGCTACGACGGTTTCCAACGCTACGCCGCCAACGCCTCGCTGCTCTGGCTGCCTGCCGCCCGGTGGTCTGTCCGGCTGGACGGGAATCTGAACGTGGATGATTTCGACGGAACGTATCCCTACCACACTTCCATTCAGGATTTGCGCCAAAACGGCTACACCATCAACCTGAGCGAGCAGCAGGCCATGCGGCGAAACCTCTACCGCACATCGCTGACGGTCAATCACTACGGTGAAAAGCTCAACTTTACTTCCATTTCCTCTTTCAGCCGTTCGGTGTCTGATTTGCAGGGAACCTTGTTCGAGGGCGATTTTTCCCCGGCTGATTTCCTGAAATTCGACTACACCGACCGGGGATACGGCAGCAGCGTGGCGATGCAGGAATTCCGGGTGGCCTCCGCCGAAAAAGGCCAGAAATTACAGTGGATTGCGGGATTCAACGGTTTTTACCAACAACGCGAAGAAGGCATTACCACCATTTATGGCAACGATGTTCCGCCTCCGCAAACCGAACAAGACCCCATTCCCAACAGCCGATTCATCAACTATGCGGCCACTCGCAACTACGGCGCGGCGGTGTTCGGGCAGGCCACGTATCAGTTCACGGAGCGATTCAATGTAACGGCGGGCATTCGCTATGATTACGAATCAAGGCAGGCCACAACCAGTTTTGATTTCCTGTTGCCGCCGAATCCACAGCTAAACACACAGCCCGAAAATACGGTCAGTGCAGACTTCAACGCCATCACACCCAAGCTGACGTTGCAATACGTGCTCAACCCTAACGTGAACCTGTTTGCCACGTATGCCCGTGGATTCCGGGCGGGCGGGATGAATGTCTATACGTCAGACCCGCGATTGCGTCAATTTACGCCCGAGTTTTCCAACAACTACGAATTAGGCGTGAAAACAACCTTGCTGGACAACAAACTGCGGGCAAACCTGACCGGATTTGTCATCAACTGGCGCGACAAGCAGGTACAGACCCCTCTTCCCGTTGACGGCGGCGGGTTCCAGCAAGCCATCCTGAACACCGGCCTGCTCAATGCGCAAGGCGTTGAGTTGGAACTTTCCTACCTGGTATTCAAGAACTTGCAACTGGACTACAACCTCGGTTACACCCGCGCGATTTACCGGGATTTGCCCGTTTCGGAAACGCAAAACCTGCGCAACAACACCCAGCCGTTCCAGCCGCTCTACACCTCCATGCTGGCCGTCCAGTACGGTTTTGGCAAAAAAGACTGGAAAGGATTCGTCAGGGGCGAATGGCGGGCGTTGGGCAGGCAGTATTTCGATTTTGAGAACGTGAGCCTGCAAGACCCGTATTCGCTTTTCAATGCCAAAGCTGGTTTAAACTACAAAAACTACGGGTTGGAGTTGTGGGTGAGAAACCTGACCGGTGAAAGATACATCCAGTTCGGCTATGCGCAATTGGGGTTCGCGAATTT
>JALOMD010000250.1 GCA_025455595.1 Cytophagales bacterium
GGAATTACAGGTAAAGGATAGTACTCCTATCGTGGTTAAACTAAAAGTAGATTGTATAAGAGACTTTTTCGATTCGCAACACGTTGACTTGTACGTTAACAGCGGCGTAATCAATACGCCTCTTGGTGGAAAGATTAAAGTTTCATCGCCTTTTTTTCCGCCGGGTGGCTTTGTTGTCAAAAGCAGCGTTTCGTACCAAACCAATCTGAATCAAAACAGGTTTTTCAACGCTTCCGCCTCGTTAGAACACCTTTTTGTTACGTGCGACTACGATGCCGATGTCTATTGGCGTTACCGCAGAATCTCGTACGCGAACACCTTAGAAATGAGTTCTAACACGTTTGAATGGCATTCCAACTTCGGTAAAAACTTCCGTAATTTTCAAGGGTTTGGGGTTGTCGCGGGCTATGGAATAGCAAACGTTTCCAAAAGGGATTCTTATAGTTCTCGTTTGATCAGCGGACCTGTTTTTGGAATCAGCACTTGGGTGGGAACGCCTTTCAATGCAGCAGTGAGTGCAAAAGCAGGTGTGTACGATGGCATTGGCGAATACCAAGGCGAAATAAACAGAGATTTCAGACGATTCTTCTGTTTTATGAAATACTACAGGTTCGCCTCTTTCAATGAGATTACTTTTGGAATCGGGTCAGGATTCTCCTACAATCGTAGCGTCAGGAAGATGCGTCGAAAAGCAAATAAAAAGTAATTTCTCTGAAGATTTTATCTGAAAAAGCTTAAAACGTCTTTGGATTTGAATGAAGCCGTTTTGGGCAATTTTCTATGAATCTGTGTGTGAAATCAATAAGCAACTGTAACATTCAGTAGATTTTCATCCTTCGCGCCCTTTGCGAAAACCTTTGCGCCTTTGCGTGAAACTCTGTTTTTCTCGCAAAGGCGCAAAGAAAAAACGCAGAGAACGCAAAGCCAACGCAGGCTGTCAGGCCACAGCGTTTTAGGCAAAATTTGCCCAAAACGGAAATTCCGCTCCCGACCGGTCGGGACAAGAATCGGCGGGAACGCCAACCCGACGGTGATCATTTGACCATCAGGCCATTTGTTCCTTCACGGCACAACCACGCGCAGGCTGCCGGGACGGATGTTGATTTCGACGCGTTCGGTGGGTGGGAGGGGCTCGCCGTCTATCTGCATCAATTCCCTGTCGGGGTTGTGGATGGCGGCCCGCGTGCATTGGATGATCTGGTAGTGCATGGACTGGTCAATTTCGCCGGTGAGCAGGCGGTAGAGGATGCCCACGCCTTCGAGCTTGGGGAAACTGCGGATGATGCAGACCTCGAACCGGCCGTCGTCCACCACGCCGCCGGGGTTGATGGTGGTGTTGCTGCCGAAAGCATTGGCGTTGGTGAACGCCACCATGAACGCCTCGCCCGCAAAGTCGCCGCCGTCGGTTTCCACGCGGTAGTGCTTGGGCTGGTAGTCGGTGTACTCCTTCACCGTGTTCCACGCATAGGTGGTGATGCCCCGGCCTTCGTCGTGCGTGAAGCGGTCCACGATCAAGGCGTTGAAACCGATGTCGCCGATGTGGACGCACGGCGTTCCGTTTACGTTCAGCGTGTCAATGTCCCGCACGTTGAACTCCGCAACTACGGCCAACGCCTCTTCCAGTGTCTGCGGAATGCCGAGGTCTTTGGAAAGCCCGTTGCCCGAACCCATCGGCAAAATCCCCATCGGCACCGGCGAGCCGATGAGCAAGTTGGCCACCAGACTCACTGTGCCGTCGCCACCCACGGCCACCACGGCATCAGGCTTCTGGCCGGTCACGTAGCTGCGGATGGTGCGTTGGTCGGCGGCCAGGTCGGGAGTGGTTTTGTACACGGCCAACCCGATGCCCGCTTGGTCACAAAACGCCTTGATGAGCATTTCGGTTTCTTCCTTGTCAATGTCGTCGCCCGAAATCGGGTTCAGCACGACGAGAAGGCTTTGCGGTTGCATGGGTGTTCGTTTGGCGTTTAGCGTTTTCAGTTTATCGTTTTGGGCGTTTTTTGTCTGAACCACGACTCGTAGGATTCGAGGATTATCCTGATTGGTGTTTTCAAATCATGTCAATCCTCGAGTCCTGCGAAACGTGGTTCAGACAAGCGTTTTGGGCAAAATTGCCCAAAACGCCAAGCCCCGTAGGGGCGAACCGTCTGTAGAAAATCAGAAAATTCGGACAGGCAAGCTCCGTAGGAGCGGCCCGGTTAACAACACAACGTCAGATTCGCTCCTACGGAGTTTTTGATGAAAGATTTGTCGGATTTCTACAAACAGCCCGTCCTTGTGGGATTCACGGTAATCGCTGTTGTATGCCTGCCGTTTTGGGCATTTTTTGCCTAAAACATTGTAATGCTCTGCGAAGTCTGCGACTTCGCAGGATTAATCCGGTAGTCTCTGACTACCCGCGCGAAGCACGAAAAGCGTTTGGTACAAAAGCGTTTGCGCTACGCGCCGGTAGCCACAGGCTACGAAGAACACTCACCGCTTACGACTTGCCACTTACCACTCATTTTTTCTCTTCCACAAACGCCTCGTGTTGCAGAAACTGCTCCCGCCAACTGTCGGGTACGGGGACGGACTGGTTCTGCTTGTAGTTGTACGTTACCATTACCGTGCTGCCGCGTGCAATGAGTTTGCGTTGATCGTCTTTTTCGTTCACAATCAGTTGCTCCAACTCGAAACTCTTGTTGCCGATGCGAACGCAACGCAGGTACAAGTACGGCTCGTCGGTGAAGAAGAGCGGCACGATGTAGTCAACCGTGTTGCGGGCGATGATCATCCGCGTGTCCACGTCGCGGTAGGGGATGCTCAGGGTTTGGTGCAGGTAACGCAGGCGGCCCTCTTCAAAATAGGTAAGGTAAACGGCGTTGTTGACGTGCTTCATTTCGTCCATGTCCGACCAACGCATCTGGATGCGCCAACGGAAACGAAACGGTTCGAGCAATGTATCGAGGTCAGGCATTTCGAATTACGAATGAAAAGTTGAAAGTTACAGGCTAAAAGTTGCAGGTTAAAGGTTGCAGGTTGGAAAATTGAAAGATTGCCAGCGTTTAGGGCGATTTTTGCCTGAAACGCTTTTCGGTTCAGATTGCTAACCGGACATTTTTCGCCAAGACAAAATATTGTGTTGAAATAAGTATTATTACTTTGTTTTTATGTTGTGCATAAACCGTAAATCCAAAATTTTATTGCTCAGTTTTGCTTGTTGCGGAATTTGCGCTATAATCACCACAGAAAAACAAATGAGCTAAATGCAAAATTTGAGTGAAGGAATGGGGATGCATCACGTTTTAGGCAAAATTTGCCCAAAACGGTTTTCTGACCTCTGCGTTTTGACCTCTTAACTCTGACCTAAAAATATGCCTTTTGTATTTGACAACTACCAGACCGATGGTTTTTTCGACGAGATGTTTGAAGCCGACGGCAAAGTAAGGACGCACTGCGAGTATGTCAAGGAACAGATAGAAAACCTGCCCAAGGGCGAACTGCTGCAACGCCAGCACGCCGCCGAACGCACGCTGATGCAGATGGGCATCACCTTCAACGTGTATCACAACGGCGAAGGAACCGAAAGAATCATGCCCTTTGACCTGGTGCCGCGCCTGATCCGGGGCGACGAGTGGGAACGCCTCGAACGGGGCCTAAAGCAGCGCATCACCGCCCTGAACCTGTTCATTGACGATGTTTACCACGACCAGAAAATACTGAAAGACGGCGTGGTGCCGCGCGAGTTGGTGGACTCGTGCAAGTGCTGGCTGCCGCCGTGCCAAGGTGTCAATCCGCCCAAAGGCGTGTGGTGCCACATCACCGGCACCGACCTGATTCGCGGCGACGACGGCACGTTCATGGTGCTGGAAGACAACCTGCGGTGCCCGTCGGGGGTGTCGTACATGCTCGAAAACCGCGAAATCTCCAAGCAGTCGTTCCCGGACATGTTCGACAACCTGCGCGTGCAGCCGATTTCCAACTATCCTACGCGGCTGCTGCAAATGTTGCAGTACATCTCCAACAATCCGTCGCCGACGGTGGTGGTGCTCACGCCCGGCCCGTACAACTCGGCGTATTTCGAGCATTCGTACTTGGCCCAGCAGATGGGCGTGGAACTGGTCGAGAACCGCGACTTGGTGGTGCACGACGGCTACGTGAAAATGCGCACCACCAAGGGCTTCCAGATTGTGGACGTGATTTACCGCCGCATTGACGACGCTTTCCTTGACCCGACGGTGTTCAACCCGGACTCGCTGCTGGGCATTCCGGGTATTTTCGAGGTGTATCGCAAGGGCCGCGTGGCCTTGGCAAACGCCCCCGGCACCGGCGTGGCCGACGACAAGGTGATCTATGCCTACGTGCCGCGCATCATCAAGTATTACCTTGACGAAGACCCGATTATCCCGAACGTGCAGACGTACATTTGCGGCGAAGACAACGACATGCAGTACGTGCTGGAAAACATTGACAAACTGGTGGTGAAGGAAGCCAACGAGGCGGGCGGCTACGGGATGCTCATCGGGCCGAAGTCCACGAAGGCGCAGCAGCGGCTGTTTCGCATCAAAATCAAGCAGAACCCGCGCAACTACATCGCCCAGCCCACGATTTCGCTGTCGCGGGTGCCGTCGGTGGTGGAAAACCATTTCGAGGGCCGCCACGTGGACTTGCGGCCGTACATCCTCTACGGCGAAAACATCGAAGTGGTGCCCGGCGGCCTCACGCGGGTGGCCCTGCGCAAAGGCTCGCTGGTGGTCAACTCCTCGCAAGGCGGCGGCAGCAAGGATACGTGGGTGCTTTATTAATTCAGAATTATGAATTCAGAATTCAGAAACATGGTGCAGTCTGTGTAAAACACAGGCTCAGTAGAGATGAATTTCAAGGTTTTCAAAAGCGTTTTGCGCGTTTTTTGCCTAAGAGACTGTTTGAATTAATTATTCGGGCTGCAAAGGCGGCTTTTGGGCTGCGACTTCGCCCATTTCTCGGCCCGTAGCCTCCGGCTACGCCCCTCAAAATGGACTCGGCTCGCTCGAAAATCCGCTCTTTTCGCTTCCGAATAATTAACTCAAACAGTCTCTAAAACGCGTATCGTGATGAGGTTGAGGTGCGTATCTTTTTGTTCTGGTTTCTCTTGTTTTCTTGAATGAATTCCGTTGTGAGTAAAACTTAGGATGCATAAATCAATATAAGGGCCGTTTTGAGCAAAAATTATCGAAAACACTGTCTGAATTCTGAATTCATAATTCTGAATTAATTTCATGCTTTCACGCGTTGCAAATTCTATTTACTGGATCAACCGCTACATTGAGCGAGCGGAGAATTACGCCCGGTTCATTGACGTGAACTTCCACATGATGCCCGACCTGCCGCCGAGCATACCCGAACAGTGGAAGCCGCTGGTGGTGACCATGGCCGACGACCAAGTGTTTCAGGCGCAGTACGACCAGCCCACGCGTGACAACGTGCTGTATTTCATGACGTTCGATACGCACAACCCCAACTCCATCCTCAACAGCCTCTACAATGCCCGCGAAAACGCCCGCACCATCCGCGAGACGATTTCAAAGGAGATGTGGGAACACATCAACCAGTT
>JALOMD010000251.1 GCA_025455595.1 Cytophagales bacterium
TCAAACGTTTTGCGGAAAAGCACCACGTTGTAATCGTTCACCCCGATGGCCGGATGCGTAATCCAAAAGCCTTTCCAGTTCTCAACGGGTGCGTACCGCACTTTGGGCACGTTCAGTTCTTGGGGGTTTTCTTGGGCGTGGGCAAAGTGAAAAATACTGCAAAGCAGCAGCAAAAAGCAGGCGTTTTTTTTCATTTTGGTGAGAAGTGGTTGAAGCACCCGTGATTGCAGGTGCGGATGGCGTTTTAGGCAAAAAATGGCAAAAACCAAAAACGGTGATGGGTTCAAGCAGTGTCAGGACTTATACCAAAACAAAAGACTGACTGGGTGTTTGCAGCGTCACAAGTTGCTGGTTTTCAAACGACTCATCATTCGACATTACACATTGGCTTCGCCGAACTCACGTTTCATCATTCAAAATCGGTATTGCGCAAAAGCGGCGTTTTGGGCAAAAATCGCCCAAAACGAGATTGTCAGTACGGCCGTGCCGCCGGGCGTTTCGGGCAGAAATCGTCCAAAACGCCTGTGTATGTAGCACATGCTTTAGCCTGTGCGTCATGCTTCGGCGTGACCTTGTTGCAGAACCAGGCGTTTTGGGCAAAAAACGTCCAAAACGCCCGTTGCTTGCAAGGCCGGACTACAACACCTTTTCAATCGCAGTTTTGATAGCCTTTTCGTCGGGGGTTTCGTTGCCGATGTCGACGGCCAGCGTGCCGTCGCTAAGGGTTGCCGTCGGGCCGGGGCCGGGGCGTAGCGTCAGGCGGCGCACTTTTTCCTGTAACGTCTGCTTGCCCAACGCGTCGGCGAGGAGTTCTTGCAGCACTGCCACTATCTTCTCGACGTAGGTTTTCGTTCCCGCAAAGTTGCTGGTATTGTCCAACAAAGTTGCGTCGGCTTCGATGGTGAAATCCGGGTGGACGATTTTCAGCGCATCCGACTTTTCCTTCAAAAAACGCTGAAAACCGAGCTTGTTCAGCGGCTCCTGCATGGGCATGGTACTGAACTTGCCGCCCGAGACCAACGCGACCAACGCCCGGTTGGCATCCAGGTCGTCGAAACCGACGGCGGCGATTTGGCTGGCATCAATGTACGAAACGCCGTTCCGGTGCATACCCGGCGCGTGGTGCAGCACCAGCGTGTCGCGCTGGTCGGTGTGGTCGTAGGCCACCACGCTGCCTGTGTAGGTTTGCCCGCCGAGCAGCGCGACCGACACCACCGGCAACAGCGACACGTCTTGCTGACGGAGATTTGCCAATTCAACAAAAATGCTCCGGAACGACCGTGCCGGAGCATTTTTGAAAATCCTTTGCCAGTCGGTGTTCATAGCATGGCTTCGATTTTGGATTTCAAGTCGTCTTCGTACCAAATGTCGGCTCCGTAATAGGCGATGCCGTACTGGAGCAGCAGCTCGCCGCTGCCGTTGAGATCCATGCTTTTGGTGCCTACGTTTTGCGCGTCTTTGGAGGTGTTGACAATCTTGATGGACTTGATTTTCTCCTTCACAGCTTCTTTGCCCAGGTCGTCGCGTGCGATGTCTTGGAAGATGCGCGTGACCATCGGGGTCAGGTAGTCCTTGTAGTAGTCATACCCGTCGAGGATACCCGAGTCTTCGGGCAGGCTTTCGACCTCGAAGGCAATCGGAATGTCAAGCCCGGTGGCTCCTTTGAATTCGGCTTGAGCCGCTGCTGCGGTTTCCTTGATGGTGGCAATGCGCCTGCGTTCGGCTAATCCCATGGTAGAACGATGGTTTTGGTTGAAGAATAGAACTGTAATTGAGGGTGTTATATTAGAAAAGCCGACGCTAAGAAGCAAACGGAGAAGCACGGTTTTTGACTAATGAAGTAAGATTTCAGATAAAATTGAAAGCGTTTTAGGCAAAAATCGCCCAAAACGCTAATTCATAATTCTGAATTGACTTCGTACTTCGTAAATCGTACTTCCTAATGCCCTCCTCCGGCCACGGCTTGTTCGTAGTCAATGCCTTGCGACTTCAGCACGCCTTTCACTTTCATCGCAAACCACGCCAAGTACAGGAAGCACACCACCGGCACCCAGTACGACTGTTGGATGCCAATATGCCCCGACAACCAGCTTTGGAACATAGACACAAAGCCGCCACCCATGATCATCATAATTAGGAATGCCGAGCCTTGCGGGGTGTGCTTGCCCAGCCCGGCAATGGCCAGTGAAAAAATACACGGCCACATCACTGAACAGAACATGCCACCGCTGATTAGGGCGTACAAAGCCAGTTGTCCGCTCGCCAAGATGCCGATGAGCGTAGCCCCTGCCCCGAACAGCGAGAAGGTGAGCAGCATCCGGGCCGGTTTGTCTTCGCTAATGAAAAAAGCCACGATGATGGCCAGCACACAGACCGAATAGGTATAAAGCGGCGTAAGCTCGGTGCCGCGAATGTAGTTGATGAGCAAATAGACCCCGAAGGCAATGTAAGGCACCACCACCGTGAGCACCTTGCGCATGGTGGGCGACGGGTTGAACACACTCACTCCGGCCGTCCAGCGGCCAATCATCAGGCTGGCCCAGAACAGCGACACGTACGGGGCGATTTGGTCTTCTTTCATACCGTCCTCGCGAATCAGGTACTCGCCGAGGTTGGCCCCGATGGTGACTTCAGCACCCACGTACAGGAAAATCGCCAACATGCCGAGCACCAGTTGCGGGTATTTCAGGGCCGCAAAACCGCCTTCGATGGGCTGGTCTTCTGTAACACTGGGCAGTTTGACAATTCGGAAGAACAGGGCGAAGAAGAAAAACAGCGCACCAAGGATGAGGTAAGGCGTTTTCACCGAATCAACCGTGGCCGTGGAGGCAGCACCTGCCGTCACCGAACCGAAAATGGCGTAGCTGACCAAAATAGGCCCCAGCGTGGTGCCGAAGTTGTTGATGCCGCCCGCAAAGTTGACCCGTTGCGAACCCGAGGCCGGGTCGCCGAGCAAGATGGCGAACGGCTGCGCGGCCGTCTGTTGCAACGAGAATCCCAAGCCCACTACAAACAAACCCGTGAGCAGCAGGGCGTAGGAGTTGGCCTGCGCCGCCGGGTAGAAAATCAACGCGCCGAGGCCGGAGATGAACAGGCCGATGGCAATGCCGTTTTTGTAGCCGATCCGGTTGAGCAAGTCGGTGCCCATGGCTTTACTTACCGCCAAGTAGATGATGGAACCGACTGTGTATGCGATGTAAAATGCAAAACTGACCAATTGGGCCTGCCATTGTTCCAATTTGAAAAACATCTTGAACACCGGAATCAGGATGTCGTTGGCGGCGGCTACGAATCCCCAGAAAAAGAAGACCGTAACCAAAATGAAAAACTGCGGATGCGTGCCGGTTTGCGGCTTTTGCGTAGTGACAGACATAGGAAAATATTTGGTTAAATGAAGTGGCGAGTCGTAAGTGCCAAGTCGTGAGTGATGAAGCAGATAGCCAGAATCGGGTAAAAATATCCAAAAAAATCTGAATCGGCTTATAATTCTGCAAGAAGAAAACCGAACGGATTGCCGGAACGGAAACTTTGTTCAATTTTGAGGGCTTGAATGGGTAATTGTTAAATGGTTGATTGTTGACGGCTTGGCGTTTTGGGCAAATTTTGCCCAAAACGCGTAGCACAACATTCATGTTGTGCCGGACGCAAGTGACGCGACTGTTCGTTTCGCTCGGCACAACATGAATGTTGTGCTACACAAACCCCGAACCCTGAATTGACTTCGCCGAACTTACGCTTCCTAATTCTAAATTGATCTTGACCAATCTTGCCATTTTCGCCTCCGGCTCGGGCACCAACGCCCAGCGCATCATGGAGCATTTCCAGCACCACCCGGCCATCCGCGTGGCGTTAGTGTTGTCGAACAAGCCCGACGCACCGGTGCTGGGCCGGGCGGCCAATTTCGGCGTGCCCACGCACGTGTTCGACCGCCGCAGCTTCTACGAAACCGACGAAGTGCCACAGACCCTTGCCGCCCACCGCATCGACTACGTGGTGCTGGCCGGATTCCTGTGGCTGGTGCCGGTGCCGCTCATCCGCGCCTATCCCGGCCGCATGGTGAACATCCATCCGGCGTTACTGCCCAAATACGGCGGCAAAGGCATGTACGGCATGAAAGTACACGAGGCCGTGGCTGCGGCGGGCGACGCGGAAACGGGTATCACCATTCATCTCGTCGACGAAGAATACGACCGGGGCCGCATCCTGTTCCAAGCCGCTTGCCCCGTCTCGCCCACCGACACGCCTGACGACATCGCCCGGAAAGTCCACGCCTTGGAATACGAACATTTTCCGCAGGTGATTGAGGAATGGGCTGGCGGCCCCACCCAACCGGCCCCCATCCCCAGCCCTTCCCCCGAAGGGTGAAGGGAGTAAAACTTTACGCCGAAGCGTGACCGGGTGGGACTTTCAAATCCATCCGAAAAACCTAACTTTGCGCCTTCATTTTTCCGCTTCGTCTTCCCAGCTTCGCGTTTTGGGTAAAAATTGTAAAATCCCGCGATAGGCGGGAACGCCTAAAACGCCCCTTCTGACCTCTCATCTCTGACCTTAATTCGTACTTCAAAATGTCCGTTCGCAAAATCCAGTCGGCCCTGATTTCAGTCTATTACAAAGACGGCTTGGCCCCCGTTGCCCAATTGCTTCATCAACAAGGTGTCACCATTTACTCCACCGGCGGCACGCAGACGTTCCTGCAAGGGCTTGGCGTGCCGGTGGTTCCCGTCGAAGACCTCACCTCCTACCCTTCCATCTTGGGCGGACGCGTCAAGACGTTGCACCCGAAGGTGTTCGGCGGCATCCTGAATCGCCGCGACGATGCTTCCGACCAGCAGCAGATACAACAGTACGAAATTCCTTCGATTGACTTGGTGATTGTGGACTTGTACCCGTTTGAGGAAACCGTGGCCTCCGGCGCGGGCGAAGCCGATGTAATCGAGAAAATTGACATCGGCGGCATTTCGTTGATCCGGGCTGCCGCAAAGAACTTCCGCGACGTGCTGATTGTCTCTTCGCGTGAACAATACGCAACTTTGGAGCAAATCTTACGTGAAAAGGACGGAACCACCGACCTGCCCGACCGCAAGCGATTTGCCGCCGAGGCGTTTGACATGACCTCGCACTACGACACCGCCATTTTCAACTACTTCAACCAGGACGAAGCCTCGGCCTCGCTCAAAATCTCCGTGCGGCAGGCGCAGGGGCTGCGTTACGGCGAAAATCCGCACCAGCGCGGCTGGTTCCACGGCAACTTGTCGGCTCTGTTCGACCAACTGCACGGCAAGGAACTGTCGTACAACAACCTGCTGGACATTGACGCGGCCGTGCTGCTGATGGAGGAGTTCAAGACCGAGACGGCCTTTGCCATCCTGAAACACAACAACGCGTGCGGCGTGGCCCTTGACGCAAACCCCACGCAGGCGTACCTGAAAGCCTTGGCCGGCGACCCGGTTTCGGCGTTCGGCGGAGTCATCATCACTAATGCCGAGGTGAGTTTGCCCACGGCGGAGGAACTGAACAAGCTGTTTTTCGAGGTACTGATTGCCCCGTCCTTCTCGCACGAGGCGTTTGA
>JALOMD010000252.1 GCA_025455595.1 Cytophagales bacterium
TTTTTCGAGTAGCTCATGCATTATTTTGTAAAAACGGATACTGGGATAATGCTCCACTATCTTTCCATTGGCAAGTCGGTAACAATGGGTCTCTTCCCAAGACACCGATTTTGCTGTCGGCGAAATTCCCATAAAATTTCCCAGATGGGTTGCCTTAGCCGTGGCTTGTTCCACCACCCAGTCGTTTTCGGCAAGGAGCAGATTGATTTTTACACTTACGTCAGGAAATGCCTCGATAATTTGCTCACTCAGAAGCTTTGCTCCTTCCAAACCATTCGGAATATTAGGAATATCGAAATGATGAACAAAGCCCAGGTCGCAATACATCTCCCAAGCCTTACTATTGTGATTATTAGTGAGTTCGTTGACAAACTCACTAATAATTTCTTTGTTTTTTTCTGTCATAACGTTCTTACGAAGCATAATAAAATTTTTCTTTCGCCACTAATCCGTTTTCCCATCGTCTTACGGCTACTTCAGGATAAACAATTTTTTCGCCCCGCTCATTAGTGTAGTCAAAAAGGATTTCCTGAATGCTTAGGTTTTCGCCGTAGGCGACGCCCAAAACCCTAAGTTTTAGGTCGGGAAATGCTTCTACAAAGCCGCCACATTGCTCACGATTAAATTCTTTGCCAATCCGTGGTGCGGTTTCGTTTTCTTGCATTGTTACATTTTCGGAATAGTAAAGCTCAAATGCATCCATTGCTCTACCTTGTTCAAGCATTTTGTTGAGTTTTTCGTTGTTGTCTTTAAAGTTGTTCATTGTTGTCAAAATTAAAATACAAGTTAATTGAAGGTTTTGCGGAGAAACACGCCAGCATTAGGATTGAAAGTCGTTTCCAACTTATTGCTTACCGGATTTCTGAAAGTTGGTATTTGTGTATCGCATCCAAGGCCAAACTGGAACCCTCTGAAATCAAGCCCAAGCCTGATTTGCTGAAAACTGAAATTATGTTGCTTGAAATTGAAATTGGTGCTAAAAGTGAGTTGAGAAAACAATTTAATCTTTTTGGTCAATGTGGGGTTATAGACCAGCAATCCGAACATTTCATAGTTTGGATTGCGGGTCAACTCAATCGTCGGGAAAACATTGAGATACAAGTCCCCTTTCTCATTGAAGTATTGCAATGAAACGGCAGCAATTGGGACAAAGCCTTGATTGGTTATGTATCCACCCGTGGCAATCCCGATATATTGGTTGAAATTGAACGTTGCTACCGAATAGATGAACGGGTCAATCGCTTTTCTATCCTTGTAGTCAACAGTAAAGTAAGTCAGGTTGAAAAAACTCACTATGCCTAACGAGTCAATAGGTTTTGAAATGAGAATTTCGTGCTGTGCCTTCTTGTGCCCACCAAAGACTTCGCTATAGATGATTTGTGCTTGCGAAGTCTGGCAAACCAAAATGAAAGTAGAAATTGAAAAGATTCGCTTCATGCTTGTCTTTATTTGTTGTTATGTCCATTTGACACAACTCAGAAGCCAAGTGTGAAGTAAAGCCGGGATTTTTTTGGGTTGTCGTTTAGAGGGGCAGGCAACTTCCAAATCTGCGAAGGCTTTATCGTACCTTTTGCATTGTCACCGTGCAAAAATCAAGTTCAACATCGGCAAGTTTCCAACAAAACAATATCTTTTGAAAAGCCAAAACCCACGACTTTTCTAAACCGGCGTTTTAAGCAAAAATTGCCCAAAACGCCGAAAAACATCAACACTCACGCCGGGTTGTTTTCACACCCGGCTCATTCCCTTGAATTGCAGCGGCGTGAGGCCGGTTTCCTTCTTGAAGAACGTGCTGAAATGTGTGGACTCGTCGTAGCCCAGCCGGTAGGCGATTTCCTTCATGCTCAGGATTGCTACAAAAGCATAGGTCTCAGCTTATTGGTTTTCAGTCAACTCGTCATTCGGCGTTACGCGTTCATCATTCAATAGTAGAATAGCGTTTCACAGCATTTTGAATCTCCTTTTTCAAGGAGTTCCAAAGCTTCAGTGACTACGCCAACAACCGGATTTGTGTGAAAATCGCCCAAAACGCCCCGCTTTTCTTTGTTTCTTTCGGCAATCCGTCGGTATCTTTCGCCATGAAACGACTGAACGCAACACAGATTGAAGCCGCCTTTCGCACCATAGACCCTGTTTTCCTACACACGCCGCAATACGAATGCGAGCCGCTGGGCAACTTGCTCGGCTGCCGGGTGTTGTTGAAAGTGGAAACCCAGAACCCGATACGCAGCTTCAAAGGGCGGGGAGCCGACTTTTTGGTGTCGCAACTGGCCGACGAACCGCTGATTTGCGCCAGTGCGGGCAATTTTGGGCAGGCAATGGCCTATGCCTGCCGAAAACGCGGCATTCCGCTTACGATTTACGCCAGCGTGCAGGCCAATCCGTACAAAATAGAGCGGATGCGTGCCTTGCAGGCGAACGTGGTTCTGTACGGCGACGATTTCGATGCCGCCAAGGAACAAGCGAAAACCGTAGCCGCCCGTGGCAACATCCGGTTTGTAGAAGACGGCTTGGATGTGGAAACCCTCGTTGGCGCAGGCACCATGGGTTTGGAACTGCTCGGTTTGCCGCAATCCGTTGACTGTTTGCTCATTCCGCTGGGAAACGGGGCCTTGTTCAACGGCGTGGCCACTGTTTTCAAAGCACATCGCCCGCAAACAAAAATCATTGCCGTACAAGCCGCCGGGGCACCAGCCATGATAGAGTCGTGGCGACAGGAAACACTGGTAAATTACAGTAAAATACAGACGATTGCTGATGGCATCGGTGTGCGCAGTCCGATTCCGCAAGCCCTTGAAGACATGGAGGGCCTCGCCGACGACGGACTGCTCGTGTCCGAAACGTCTATTTTGCAGGCCATGAAACACCTTCACCAATATGCAGGCTTGGTGGTAGAGCCGTCCGGGGCGGTGGGCATTGCCGCTGTGATAGAAAACCCCGCTCTGTTTGCCGACAAAACGGTGACCACCATTATTTGCGGCGGCAATTTGACACAAGCGCAAATGACACAGTGGTTGTAAAAAATAAGCAGGCGGCGTTTTGGGTGCTTTTTGCTTAAAACGCCTGTTTGTATTGACTGGCGCGGGATTCCAATCCCGTGCCTTTTTTGTAGCCCGATTCCTATCGGGCGTGGCTTCGGTATGCGGCAAATTGAAATCCGCCTTGTGCAACGAAGCCCGCGCCAGCGACTTGCGGCGTTTTGGGCAAAAAACACCCAAAACAGCTTTGCTGCCGGCTGGCTGTTGCGGCGCACATGTTGCGCATAACCGCCGATTCCATTACCTTTAGCCGCCACATTTTTTTCACATGATTCGCTTTTCGTCATGCTGTTCAGAATCGTTATTTTTTGCTCTCTCTGTGTGATTTTCCTGTCGGGCAGTTCGTCGCCGCGCCACCTTGAAACGACGAATCCGCCCAACATCCTGTGGATTTCGGTGGAAGACATGTCGCCGCACTTAGGTTGTTACGGCGACTCTACGGTGCCCACGCCCAACATTGACCGGCTGGCCCGCGAAGGCGTGCGTTACACACAGGCGTTTTGCACAGCGGGCGTGTGCGCCCCCAGCCGCAACGCCATCATCACCGGCATGTACCAAACCAGCACCGGCGGGCACAACATGCGCACCATGTTCAACACATTTCCTGAAAAAACCGGATTGCCGAAAGAATACTCCATCGTGCCGCCACCGGATGTGAAGGCGTTTCCCGAATACCTGCGGGCCGCCGGTTACTACTGCACCAACAACGACAAGACCGACTATCAGTTCGAGCCTCCGTCCACGGTTTGGGACGAATCGGGCAAGAAGGCGCACTGGCGCAATCGCAAACCCGGGCAGCCTTTCTTTGCGGTTTTCAACAGTGTCATCACGCACGAGTCGCAGGTGTGGGCACGGGCGGGCAACCCGTTGCGCGTCAGTCCGGCGCGGGTGAAACTGCCGCCGTATTACCCGGATACCGAGACGGTGCGTACAGACGTGGCGCGTTTTTACAGTAATGTTTCGGAGATGGACGACGAAGTGGGCCAAGTGCTGAAGCAACTGGAAGAGGACGGATTGCTCGACAAAACGATTGTCGTCTTTTGGTCAGACCACGGCGACGGGCTGCCGTTCTACAAACGCGAAATCTACAAACGCGGCCTGCACGTGCCGCTGATTGTCCGCTTTCCCGACAAGCGGCAAGCCGGAACCACCGACAACCAATTGATCAGCATGATTGACTTGGCTCCGACAGTACTCTCACTGGCAAATATCCCTACGCCCCGACAGATGCAAGGGCAGGCGTTTTTGGGCAAACACACCGCCAAGCAGCCTCGCCAATACGTCTTCGCCGCCCGCGACCGGCTGGATTCGGAATACGACCGGGTGCGCACGGTGCTGGACGGCAAGTTGCAATATGTGCGCAACTACCGCCCCGAACTGCCGCTGTACATGGACATTGAATTCCGCCTGCAACAGCCCATGATGCGCGAAATGCTCAAGCTCCGTGACGAAGGCAAGCTGAATGCGGCACAAATGTTCTGGTTCAAGCCCAACAAACCGAAAGAAGAACTGTACGATTTGGAAAAAGACCCGTATGAATTGAACAACCTCGCCGGGCAAGCCGCTTACAGGGCTGACTTGGAACGCCTGCGCAAACAGTTGGAACAATGGGAACGCGACACGAAGGACTTGGGCGGTGTTCCGGAAAAAGAATTGGTGAAACGGATGTGGAACGGCGGCTCGCAGCCGCCTGCCACGCAAACGCCAACAGTCCTCCTCAAAAACAGGTCGGTCACGGTTAGCTGTCCCACACAAGGTGCATCCATCGGCTACAAAACCCGTTGGCACGATCCCAGTTGGCGGGTTTACCAAAAGCCTTTCTCTGTACAGCCGGGCGACAGTCTGTACATAGTTGCGCATCGCATCGGTTACCAGCCGAGTGTGGTGGTGAAAAAGCGGTTGTAAAGCCCGTCGGCAAGATTCCGGTACGGCAAAAGCGTTTTGGGCAAAAAATGCCCAAAACGTTGACACGCCAAGTTTCAAGCCCCGTAGGGGCGAACTGTCTGTAGAAATACAGAGAAAATACAGAAAAGCTCCGTAGGGGCGGCCCGGTTGACAACAAAACGTCAGGGCCGCCCCTACGGAGCTTTTCTGCGAACTATCTGTGCTTTTCTACAAAAAGGCGTTTCAGGTTGTTCAGTTTGGTGCTTTTCAGGTGAAGAAAAACGCGAGTCTTTGGTCTTTGGCGAGCCTGTGATTCCGGTCATCCCGCCCTGCGGGAAGACCTGCGTATAAGATGCGTTTTGGGCAAAAATCACCTAAAACGCAGCCCTCAAACAGAATTTTAAACAACCTCTGACAGTCAGCGAATTAATAATTCATAATTGGCTTCGCCGAACTATCGTTTCTGCATTCATAACTGATGTTACGCACGGATTCGGTCAAAATTGCCTGAAACGCATTTTCATGGTTTTGAAAAACGTGAGACTGTTTAAGATTTCGGCTTTTGGTTCCGAATCGTAGGGGCGGGGCTTGCCCCCGCCCTGTTTCGTGCAGGCTCGGATTGTCTTTGCGCGAGCCTGTGGGAAAC
>JALOMD010000253.1 GCA_025455595.1 Cytophagales bacterium
CCGCGCCGATGTGCTGGATATTTTACTGGATGAAATCGGACATCTGCGTCGCTACGAGTATTTGTGCAACGAACAAACGGCCTCCAAATTGAAGGCGTATTTGCTCGAAAAACGCATCCGCACGTACTTGGGCAAGCCTTTCGATTACGATGAAGACGTGAACAAACTCATTCGCAAGCTGACCACGGCGCAGAAAAAAGAAGGCGCGTGGGGCTGGTGGCAAGATACGCCCGTGGCCGTTTGGGTCAGCGTTCACGTGGCCGAGGCGTTGCTGCAAGCCGAAGAAATGGGCTACGCAACGGTATTCGACAAACGCAAATTCACGGATTACTTTGTCTTCCAAGTGGAGCGGGAAACAGGCTTCGACGACAAACTGCGGATGCTCAAAATCCTGAAAAAACTCGGAGCCAACGTGGATTTTGCCCGGCACATCCGCCAGTTGGACTCGCTGACAATTCCGCCCAAGCCTGTGGTTGTGAAAAACAAACTCGGCTACACCAAGACTATCACTCCTCCCCCTTCGGGGGAGGTCGGGAGGGGGCTTTTGTTGCTGGAATTCAAGCAGATGGCAGGTTTTGATGCGCCGTTGGATACTATTTGGAAATACCAGCAAACCACGCTTTTCGGCAACCGCTACTGGGGCGAAACCAGCTATCATCCGTACCAAAACGAAGTGCAAACCACGCTGGCAGTGTATCGCATTTTGCAAGCCAAAGGCGGCTACGCCCGCGAACTGGCAAGTATCCGCAACTATTTCCTGGAACGCCGCCAGCCCGGCTATTGGCGCAACACATACGAGTCGGCGCGGATACTGGAAACCATTTTGCCGGATGTGTTGGGCAAGGAGAAAACCTTGCGTCCGGCACAATTGACCGTCCAAACCGGTGGCGAAACGAAAACCGTCAAACAGTTTCCATTCACGATGGAAGCCAACCCAAATAGCAGCTTGGAAATCAGCAAAACCGGCAGCCTGCCCGTTTATGTGACGGCTTACCAACGTTTCCAAAACACCAATCCGGCTACGGTGGACAAGGATTTTGCGGTCAAGACGACTTTCAAAGGCCAGAACGCCACGCAACAAAAACTGAAAGCGGGCGAAACCGTAACCTTGCGCGTGGATTTGGAAGTGAAAAAAGACGCGGATTACATGCTCGTGGAAGTGCCCATTCCCGCCGGTTGTTCCTACGCCGACGACGCGACACCCGCTTGGATGCGAGGCGGTTACGAAACGTACCGCGAACAGTTCCGGCACAAGACGGCCATTTACTGCACCAAACTCGCCAAAGGGAATTATGCGTTTGAAATCAACTTGGTGCCGCGTTTTGCCGGAACCTACACGCTCAATCCCGCCAAAGCCGAATTGATGTACTTCCCGACGTTTTTCGGGAGAAATGGGATGAAAATGGTGCGGATAAAACCGTGAGACAGAGCCATGCCAAGCGTTTCGGGCAAAAATTGCCCAAAACAGATGGCACGAGCGGCCGTGCCGCTTGGCGTTTTGGGCAAAAAACGCCTAAAACGCCACTGCCTACTGATACTGCCCGCTGCCGCTGAAATCAGCAGGATTTGACAAACGATCCGTTGAGGCAACAACCTACTTTTAGCGGAAAAACACTTGCATGAAGCACCTCTGTTTAGCTTTCGCGTTTCTGGTTTTCTGCACCACGGCACACAGTCAAAACATCAGGCGGAAAGGCGGCTTGGGCATCGCCTTCTACCAAAACGTACCCGACAGCCTCGCCAAAAGGCTCGACTACCGACAAGGAGCCATTGTGCAGTTGGTGGTGCCCAACGGCACGGCGGCGGGCTTGGGCTTAGCGAAAGACGACATCATTTTGAAGGTCAACAACGACCCGATCAACCAACCCAACGAAATCCTCAAAGCCGCCGCCAAGCTGCGGAGCAAAGACCCGGTGACGGTGGAGATTCTCCGCAACCGGAAACGCCTGACGCTGACCGGCACCACGGTGGAAAAACCTTACGAAAAAAGTGCCACCGCCGATGTGGTTTACGGCGAGTTCGCTTACAAAAACGGCTACGTCAGAACCATCTACAAAACCCCGAAAAACAAGAAGCCGCTCGGAACCGTCTATTTCTTGCAAGGCTTGCCGTGCTATTCGCTGGACAACCTGCAGGAATTAGACAAAACCAAGCAGGCCATTGACGCAATGGTGGATCGGGGCTACGCTGTGTTTCGCATGGAAAAAGGCGACATGGGCGACAATACGGGCTTGCCGCCCTGCCTGCCGATGGGTTTTTTCGACGAGCTTGCCATGTACGAAGCAGGTTACCGACACCTGCTCACGCTTCCGCAGGTGGACAAATTCTCGGTTTTCCTGTTCGGGCATTCGATGGGCGGTATCACGGCTCCGCTGTTGGCGCAGCAGTTCCAGCCGAGGGGCGTGGTGGTGTACGGCACGGTTTTCAAGCCTTGGTTAGAGTATCTTTGCGATGCTTACATCCGGCAAGCCGTCATGCAGGGCGAGGATTACGTGTCGCTGCGGGAGAGTCTGGAGAAAGCGAAGCCGCATTTTTATGATTATTTCTACAAGAACGTGCCGCTTGAGGAAGTACTCAAGAATCCTGACGGCATGGCGGCGTTCCAACTCATCTTGGGCTACAATCCGGCCACGCAAATCTTCTCGTCGGGGCGGAGTCCGCTTTGTTACAAGGAACTCAATGCCAGCAACGTAGCCGGGGCGTGGGGCAATTACCAAAACCACGTGCTGGCCATCTACGGCGAATGCGACCTGGCCGCCATTGACTCCACCGACCACGCAGCCCTGATTAACCTGATCAATGCCAACCGACCGGGAAACGGCACGTTTTGGTTCGCCCCGAAGTCGTCGCACGGGTTTGAAGAGATTGGCACCATGGCCGAGTTCCTCAAACTCCATTCCAATCCGCAGGCGTACAACCAATACGCCGCCCAGCGGTTCAATCCCAAGATATTCGACTACACCTGCAACTGGATGAGCCGGACGCTCCAGCAACCGTTCAAGGAAAAAACGGAGTCCGCCTACCGCGATGCCAGCGACAATCTGCCCGAACTGGGTGCCAGAAAAGCCAGCATGGACGTGCGGGCGATGGACGTTGACCAAGACGGCGACTTGGACATTGTGCTGGCCAACGAGTTCCAGCCCAACAGCATTCTGGTAAACGACGGCAAAGGCAATTTCACCGACGAATCGGAAGCCCGGCTGCCGCAAGTGGTGCACGACAGCGAAGACGTGGCCATAGCCGACTTCAACGGCGACGGGCTGACGGACTTGGTTTTCTGTAGCGAAGACGACAAAGTACACGAGTATTACCTGAACAAAGGCAAAGGTTTTTTCCAGTCCGCACCTTACAAACTGCCTGATTCCGAGGCGAATGCCGTGATAACCTTTGATGTAAACAAAGACAAGAAGCCCGACTTGGTGTTTGGCAACAACGGGCCGAACGCGGTGCTCATCAACAAAGGCGACGGAACGTTTACCGTGGAGAACAACCGCCTGCCGGGCCTCAAGAAAGTGACCCAAGACTTGGCGGCGGTGGACGTGGACAGCGACGGCGACTTGGATATTTTCGAGGCGAACGAAGACGGGAACGCCCTGCTGCTGAACAACGGCAAGGGGTTTTTCACCGATGCCACGGCCACGCACCTGCCTAAAGACCCGAACATCGAAACCCGGAAGGCGAGCTTCGCGGACGTGGACAAAGACGGCGATCCGGACTTGTTCCTCTCGAACGTGCGGTTCAGGCCGGAGAAAGACATCCAGAACCGGCTGTACATCAACAACGGCAAGGGAAAATTTGCGAACGAAACCTCCCGCCGCCTGCCCAAAGACGAAGACCACACGATAGACGGGATTTTTGAGGATGTGAACAAAGACGGGCACATGGACATTGTGCTGGCAAATGTCTTCGGCGGGCCGATCAAGGTGTATGCGAACAACGGCAAAGGCGAATTCACGGATGCCACCACCCAACTCCTCGGCAAAACCTACGTCCGGGACGCACTGGGAGTCATCGCCGCCGACCTCAACAACGACGGCAAGAAAGACCTCTATTTCTGCGACCGATTCAACCCGGCCGTCGGCAAAAAAGACCTGCTGCTATTGGCAAACTGAACACATATAGGATTTTCGCTGAGTAGCTCCGAATGTTGTTCGGAGTTCACCCGAAGGGTGATTGGCCGCAGTCAAGTCACGCGTTGCGTGACACTCCGAATACCATTCGGAGCTACACGTGTATTCTTCGTAGCCTTTGGCTGCGAAGTTTTGACTTCGGTAGTCTGTGACCGGTGTATAATACCAATTTTGGATTCTGAACGCCGAATTTTAAATAATGAATTAACTGATAATCAATAACTTGTGAATGATCGAATACGCGGTCAATCTTTAAATTTGGTATAAACTGCGAAGTCACAGACTTCACAGAACCTTAAGGCGTTTTGGGCAATCCCGACTTGTCGGGACGCGGTGAACACGCAGGTCAGCACGCGGTGCGTCTGACCGGAATCACAGGCTCGCCAAAGACAACAGACGGGCGTTTTAGGCGATTTTTGCCCAAAACGCATTGGACAAACAACCTCTCAGACAGTGGCGCGTTACAAAGAGTGATTGTCGGGCATGAGAGCGGAGGGTGTGGTTCTGAACAGAACCGCGCCCTCCGCTTTTGCGTACAACCACTGGCCGAAGCGAAACCACCCGCCATCTTGTGAGCAAATGGGTTTGCATTATTTCTGACGCGCAAAAACCGTCACAACCGTTTGGCTTTCAGTTGTTTGCAATATATTTTGACTAGCGGCTGACCACTAACCACTAACGACTTTGTATTCATCAGTAGAGAAGTCGCCGTGGCGTTTTAAGCAAAATTTGCCCAAAACGGCTGCCGAACCGAATCCCTCGTTTGTCGGCTGCCGTTTGTCAAAAGCCGTACATTGCATTACTTTGCCCGCCCAAACCACTTCGGCTCCACTGAACCAAGGCTTCATCCCGAATTCAAAACGCCAAGTACCCAGTCGTATTTGGCTTAGCCCGCCGCTGGTTTTTCAGACTATTGCATTCTTTTTTGCTCAATACCAAAGACTAACGACCCAAGACTCAGTACTGATATTGAAAAAGCGCATATACCTTTCGCCGCCGCACATGGGCGGCACCGAGCAAACGTACGTCAACCAAGCGTTTGAACAGAATTGGATTGCCCCCCTCGGCCCCAACGTGGACGGCTTCGAGCAAGACCTCTGCGCCTTCACCGGAGCCGGGCACGCGGCCGTCCTTACGTCGGGCACGGCGGCCATTCACCTGGCCCTCATCCTGCTCGGCGTGACCGAAGGCGACGAAGTGCTGGTGCCCACGTTCACGTTTTCGGCCACGGTAAACCCGATTGCCTACCAACGGGCCGTACCGATACTGGTGGACAGCGACCGGCGCACCTGGAACCTCTGCCCTGACCACACGCGCCGTGCCATCAAAGACCGCATCCGCCAAGGCAAGAAGCCCAAGGCCATGATTGTCGTACACCTGTACGGACAGTCGGCCGACATGCTGGCCCTCATGGACTTGGCCGACGAATTCGG
>JALOMD010000254.1 GCA_025455595.1 Cytophagales bacterium
TAAAGACCCAAGACTCATGACCAATTTTCTGCTCGTTTTCGTCGGTGGGGGAGTGGGCAGTTTGGCCCGCTGGGGGCTGGCGTTGGCTTTGGCCCCGTACGCGCAAACCTACCCGAATGGCACCTTGGCGGCCAATTTGTTCAGTTGCCTCGTCGTCGGGATGATCATCGGCTTGTCGGGAAACGCTTGGTGGGGCAGCGAGACGGCTAAGTTGCTGTTAATCACGGGATTTTGCGGCGGTTTCAGCACCTTCTCCACGCTGATTCGCGAGGTGTACTACCTTTTTGAAGGCCCCGGCTGGTCGGCGGCATTACTGTACGCCGTATTGAGCTTTGTGCTGGGGCTGGTTTGCTTGGCGGGCGGCATTTGGCTGGGAAAAATTGTCTTGAGTCGTTAGTCTTGAGTCTCAAGTGAAAAGCTTGCAGCCTTTTGATTGTTACACACTGGCTATCAGTGGCTATCAGCGTTTTAGGCAAAAATCGCCCAAAACAGCTATTCATTCATTCTCTCATTCAATCATTCAAAATTGAATCCGTACCTCGTACTTCAAAATGGCTCACGATTTATTGCCGGAACTTGCCGAATTGGCCCGAAAAGCGGCTCCGGCCACGAAAGATGCCTTCAAAAAGTGGAAAAAGCAGCAGCCCCGCGACTTGGACGTGACTGTACAAGGCATTCACCACGACGTTTTTGAACAAACCGACTGCCTGGCCTGCGCCAATTGCTGCAAAACCACCAGCCCCATTTTTTACGAACGGGACATCGAACGAACAGCCAAGTACCTGAAAATCAAGCCCAGTCAGTTCATTGCCCAGTACTTGCACATAGACGCAGACGGCGACTACGTACTGAACCACGCCCCGTGCCCGTTCCTGAACGCCGACAACACCTGCGCCGTGTACGCCCACCGGCCCACTGCCTGCCGCGAATACCCCCACACCGACCGGAAACGCTTCCACCAAATCCTTGACCTCACGCTGCGCAACACCTACGTATGTCCGGCTGCCTACCAAATTGTGGAACGACTAAAACAAACTCTGTTATCGTAGTCCATGAGTGGACAACATCAAAATACGATAATCATGATTCGGATAAATCAGCGGATAATACGTGCATGAATTGCGTACTATTTACATTTTTAAATAAACCATAAAAAGCTTTTTACTATTTAGTCACAGAAATGCTACCTTTGTAAAGTCTCATTCGGGTTGACTTTTCTGCATGAACAACATCATCAAGGCCATTATGACGGCCAAAAACCTGTCGCCGTCACGGTTTGCGGACGAAATCGGCGTGCCTCGGCCGGTCGTATCGCACGTGCTGGCAGGCCGCAACAAGCCCAGTTTGGACATGATTCAGAAGATAGCCCGCCGTTTCCCGGAATTGGGGACGGACTGGGTGTTTGACGAGAACGTGCTGCCAAACGGCATTGCAGAAGTAGGGGAAGACATCAAACCCATAGTAACCGAAAACCGAATCAGCCAAACGCCTTACGCCGAACCGCCCGTAGCCCCGCAGTTAGCTCCACCGCCCGCCGCAAACCCCGTCACCCCGACAATCATGCCGCCAGCCCAGCCGGTTCCGTTCGTTCCTACCACCAAGAAAATAGAGAAAATACTCGTCTTCTACACCGACCGCACCTTCGACGAATACACGCCGAACCAATAAGAAGTAAGTACAAAGTCGTTAGTAGCAGGACAAAAGAGAAAAGAGGGCTGGCTGCTCTTTTTTCTCTTTTCTTTGCTCTTTCGTCTTTTCTCCGGTAGTAGCGTGTGACACCCATGCACCGGATGAAATTACAAAGAACCGGTATTTTCATTTGGCGTATTCAGGCCCAACCCATACCTTCGCAGCAGTTTCGTTCTTTTCCATTCATCAACGCAAAAAAGGTATCCGGTTGGGACTTCAACCGGGTTTAAAAAGGAACCGTGTGCAAATCACGGACAGACGTTGCTACTGTGAGTAACCCCCGACCCGTCGGGGCAAACGTTTTGCTGGCGAATCCATTGTTCCGACCCATCGGGATGAGAAGGAAAGCAAAGCGGTTACGAGTCAGGAGACTTGCCTTTTTTGTGGCTGCTGTGCTTTCACGATCCAAAGCAGGAGCCGGGTTGAAAATACTGTCGGATGACCGCAAAAGTGGTTAGTCGTTAGCAGGTAGTAGTTAGTGAAAAATTATAATTTGACTAACCACTAATGACTAACGACCAACGACTTTTCACCACTTTATTCCGCCTCTTTTTCTCTCCCTTCTTTTCTTTCGGTTGCGACGCACGGTCTTTTGCTGGCAACCATGTTTCGTCTGTTTTTCCGTTTTTCCTGTCTTTTCCTGCCGTTTTGTCTGAGCTTTATTTCCATTCAGGCACAAACGCCGGATACGCTGCGCAGCCACACGTTGCCCGAAGTGACGGTAGCGGAGTCGGCATTGCGTAGCTACACGGCAGGCAGCCGCATCATGCGCGTGGACAGCACATTGCTACAAGCTTTCAACACCGCCGCGCTTTCGGAAGTACTCCAAACGCAAATGTCCATCTATTTCCGTAATTACGGAGCCGGGCAACTCAATTCGATTACCTTTCGCGGCACGTCGGCCAACCACACCAATGTGCTTTGGAACGGCTTTTCGGTCAATTCGCCCACGTTGGGCAGTAGCGACTTCTCCGTTTTACCGGCTTTTGGCTACAACCAAGTGGAAATCCAGCACGGCAACGCGGCTTCGCTGTGGGGCAGTGGCAGCATCGGCGGCAGTGTGCTGATAGGTTCGCAGCCGGTTTTCGGACGCGGCTGGCAAGTGGCCGCCCAAACGGAAACGAGCCGCTTCGGAACGGGCGATTTTTCACTCAATCCCTTGCGGATTAACTACTTGTCGAACCAAGCCCGGCTTCGGCACAGCAATGTAAATTTACATTTCTCAACCAATCTCTGGCAAAACCAGGCTGAAAACAATTTCCCGTACCGCAACATCGTAGTCTTTGGCAGTCCGGAAGTGCGGCAGCAAAACGCGGCGTTCCGCCAATGGGGCCTGACGCAGGATGTGGACTGGCGGTTTGCCAAAAACGGATTGGTGTCGGCCAAAGTCTGGTACACGCACACCTACCGGCAGGCGCAACCTTCCATGCTCGAAGCCAACCAAGGCAATTACCGCATAGACGATGCCTTGCGGGTTCTGTTATCAGGACAATACGCCACCCGTTGGGGCGAAACCACGCTCAAAACGGCCTTTTTCCGCGAGTCTCTGGACTGGAACGGAGCCGATTCGCCGGTGTACAGTTGGCAAACACAACTGCTGCACGAGAAGTCGTTTTCGCCTAAACTCTCCGCCAAAGCCGGTGCCGAACTCCAACTATTTGAAGCCAACATCGCCGGAAATTACAACCGCCGTGAAACGCGCCAATCCGTTTTTCTGCTTTCGGATTACCGCCCGTGGGAGTGGCTTACGCTTACGGCCAACCTGCGCCAAGCGTGGGTAACGGGCTTTGATCCGCCGCTTGCGCCTACGCTGGGTACCAACATTACCTTGTACAAAACCGGTAATCAGGAGATTACCGTCAAGGGGAACCTGAGCAGGAGTTACCGGGTGCCTACGCTACACGACCGTTTCTGGCTCAATGATGGCGGCGCGGGCGGCAATCCCGACATTCGACCGGAAGCGAGTTGGGGCTACGAAAGCGGGTTGGTGCATCGCTTGGCGGCCGGTCGCTGGCAAATTTCTTCCGAAGCCACTTATTACCGCAACACCGTGCGCGACTGGATTCAGTGGACACCCGTGGGTGGGTTTTGGTCGCCGCGCAACATTGTGACTGTGCGAACGCAGGGCTTGGAACTGTCAAACCAAGTGACGTACCGCCGAAATAGTACCCGAATCTCCTTCAAAACCCAGTATTTCCTGAACCGGGCCGTCTCCACGGCTTCGGAAAGCCCGGAGAAAATCGGGCGGCAACTGGAATTCACGCCGTTGCACACGTTCATGGCGGCCTTGCAGGTTTCGCACCGCCGCTGGTTCGGTTGGGCCAACTACCAGTTTTTCAGTGAGCGGCTGGATTTTGATTTGTTCGCCGCCCCGATGGAGCCGTACGGGTTGGTCAATGCGGTGATCGGACGAACCATGCCGCTTCCCAAAAAACAGCAGATGCAGGTCATTTTCAAATGCAACAATCTTTTCAACACCGAGTACCGCACCTACGGCTTGTACGCCATGCCGGGGCGCAATTACAACCTGAGCATTCGTTACCAATTCAACCCTTGAGTTTTCACTTTTTCAAACCTACTATTTATGAAACCATTGCTTCAACCAACCGCAATCCAATCTTTTTCTTACAGCTTTTTGTGTGTACTCTTCTTGGTCTTCACTGCTTGCGGCGACGGCGACAATCCGGCTCCGAGAGGGCGGTATGACAACGGGGTTTTTATTGTGAACGAAGGGGTTTTTGGCCTTGGCAACGGTGAAATCAGCTTCTTCGACTTGGACAGTAACAAAGTGACAAACAACATATTTGGCCAAGAAAACAAAATTCCCAACTCCGCTACTCCTCGTCCACTGGGCGATGTCATTCAATCCATGATTATCCATAACGATGTAGGTTATATTGTGGCAAACATTACGAATAAAGTGCTAATTGTTGATGCTTCGACATTCAGACAGACCGCAGAAATACCTTTGGAACAACCGCGCTACATAACAGCCCGAAACACCAAAGGTTACGTCACTGAATGGCGGAAAGGCTATGGCGACCCTGACGGCGGGGTAGCCGTGATTGACTTGACCTCAAACACTGTCACCAAACGAATCAAAACCGGACCAAGCCCCGAAAACCTGTTGATTTACAATGACAAATTATATGTAACTAACAAGGCCACCAACCTTGTAAGTATCATCAATTTGACAACAGAAGTAGTAGAAACCACACTGACCACGCCAGCAGGGCCCAATAGTTTGGTACTGGATAAAAACAATCAACTTTGGGTGCTTTGCGGGGGCATCGTTCAATATGATGACAAGTTTAATGTGATTGGCAAAACGAATGGTGCATTAATCCAAGTGAATCCCGTCAACAATACAATTACACAAACGCTGCCTTTCTCAGATACCGATGCTGAACGACTGATTGCGAATCCAACAAAAGACCGCTTGTATTACACTTTCCAAGACAAGTTGTTTGTACAGGACATCTCAGCAAACGCACTCAATACGCAAACCTTTTTGAATCGTGATTTCTATGGCGTTGCTATTAACCCGGCAGGTGATATCCTTTACGGTGGCATAGCCCCCAACTTCCGCGACAACGGCCGGATGGTTCGCTTCAATCTCGCAACCAAAGCACCCCTCGACTCGGTTACCGTAGGCATTGCTCCGAACGGTTTTGTATTTAGACAATAGTATTGCAATAAATTGACTATCAATGCTTTGAGTATTGAACACTATAGCGTTTTGGGCAATTTTTGCCCAAAACGCTTGTGCAAAACCGATGTGCAAAATCTCTTTGCCCCAACACAAATGACATGAACAAACAAGTGATTATGAACTGGAGCGGGGGCAAAGACTCCGCCTTGGCCTTGCACCG
>JALOMD010000255.1 GCA_025455595.1 Cytophagales bacterium
AGTCACAGACTACCGGACATATTACTTCGCAGCAAAATGCTACGAAGAACAGGGGAAATGCGGACGGCGGAGAAGGCGTTTTGGGCGATTTTTCCCAAAACGCCCGACGGCGAAAGCCGTCTCTTCAATTCCGTTTTGGGCGGTTTCTGCCCAAAACGCATGGCGGCACAGCCGCCTTGGAAATCTCGTTTTGGGCGATTTCTGCCCAAAACGCGTGGCGGTACGGCCGCCCTTGCAATCCGTTTTGGGCGTTTTTTGTCCAAAACGCCTGCCTTTGCAAGAAACCCAGAATCACGATTCCTCCTTCGGGGGCCGAGGGGCCAAACGCATCACGGTGGCTGAACTGGGACACACGCCTTGGAACTGCTGGGTCTGCTGGATTTCCGTCGGAACGGTGTTCCTGTCAATCTTGACGAAGCCCTGTTTGGCGAAATACGCCTCGGCTGTATTGGTAATCAGGAAAACTTCCGACACTCCTTCGTCAGTGGCATGTTGCATGGCTTTTGCATACAGAGCCTGTCCTATTTTCAGGTTTCTGTACGCATCGTCAACAGCCAGCGAACGCAACAGGGCGTACTGGCCGTACAGTTCCAGCCCGACTGTACCGGCCAGCGTGTTTTCTGTCTCGGCCTTGAAAAAATGCGACAGGTCGGCGGGCAAATCAGCCGTAGGAAGCTTTGCCTTTTCCAACAGATGTGTCACGGCCGGGTGGTCTGTCGGTTGAACGGAGGAAATGGTTGTGATCATACGACAAATTTTTTCTGTTGTTTAAGTGCTACATTTACCAAAAGAACCAGTACCGGCACTTCGATCAGCGGGCCAATCACAGCCGCAAAAGCCACACCCGATCCAATGCCAAACACGGCAATGGCAACGGCAATACCCAACTCGAAGTTGTTGCCCGCCGCTGTAAATGCCAGCGAAGTGGCTTTGGCATAGTCGGTTCCGGCACGTTTGGCCAAGTAAAAAGCCGAAAAGAACATTACAACAAAATAAATGACCAGCGGAATAGCAATGCGCACCACATCCAGCGGAATCTGGACAATTAAGTTGCCCTTGTAGCTAAACATGACAACAATTGTAAACAACAAAGCAATCAGGGTAATCGGACTGATTTTCGGAATAAACACTTGGTTGTACCAGTCTTTTCCTTTGGATTTGACCAATAAAGACCGCGTGACAATGCCCGCCAAAAACGGAATGCCTAAGTAAATAAACACACTTTCGGCGATTTGCCCAATGCTGATGTTTACTTCTACGCCTTTCACGCCGAACAGCGGCGGCAAAACCGTCACAAAGACGTAGGCATACACACTGTAAAACAGCACTTGGAAAATGCTGTTGAACGCCACCAAACCCGCCACGTATTCGTTATCGCCTTTGGCCAAGTCGTTCCAGACAATCACCATGGCGATGCAGCGGGCAATGCCAATCATGATCAAGCCGATCATGTAATCCGGCTTGTCGGGCAGCAGGAAAACGGCCAACAGGAACATCAGCACAGGGCCGATGAGCCAGTTCTGCACCAGCGACAGAAACAGTATTTTTCTGTTTTGGAAAACCTCCGGCAGCTCTTCGTATTTCACTTTCGCCAGCGGCGGATACATCATCAGCACCAAGCCGATTGCCAGCGGGATATTAGTAGTGCCGACTTGAAAACGATTGATAAAAGTAGGTGTTTCGGGAAAAAAATAGCCAACCGATACGCCCACTGCCATCGCCAGAAAAATCCAAAGCGTGAGGTAGCGGTCTAAAAAAGAAAGCCGTCTCACGGCTTTCACATCTTGCAGTCTTGTTTCCATGTAGGCTTTTATTTTTACTTAGATTGTCCGAAAAACAAGTAGTCAATTCTGTTAAAAAAACGCACGTCTAAGAGGTTGTTTGAAATTCGGTTTGAGAGTTGCGTTTTTAGCGATTTTTGCCCAAAACGCCCCGGTGTGCAGGTCTGTACGCTGTGCGTCAGACCGGAAGCGCAGGCTCGTCAAAGATAACAGACGGGCGTTTTAAGAATTTTTCGCCCAAAACGCACCGGACAAACCGAATTTTAAACAACCTCCAAAGTGCAAAACCTGACATTAATCGCCAAAGCGATTTTTTACAGATAAACAGACAGCGTTTTGGGTAAAAAACACTCAAAACGCTGTCTGTCTTAAAACCACTCACAATCGCAAGCCAACAGGACAAACAAGACGAATTCAATAAGCCTTGCGCAACATATCTGCGTATTCGTCGGGTAGCAGACTGGCTTCCACGGCTTTCGCCACGCTTTCCACATCGTACTCCACCCGAACGAATTCAACACCCAAGCTGTCCGGAACCTGCATAGCTGTTTCTGGCGTAATTGTGAGCATCACATAACACGCCCTTGGGTCTCCGTCTTTTGGTTTACCCACCGAGCCTATGTTGATGGCGTGGCGGTAAAAAGTCTGTCCGTTTTTCTCATACGTCAGTTTTCGGTGATACGGCTTGTGCGTGTGCCCGAACGTCATTATGTCGGCATGAGCGTCTTCCATGATGCGCAACAGGCTTTTTTCCTCACGATCCTCAAAAAGATATTCATTGATTTTGCGCGGACTGCCATGCACGAGCAAAGTCCGAAATTTCTCTTGGTTAAACTCGAAGTCAAGGGCGAAATGACGCGGCAGATTTTTTAGAAACAACCTTTCTTCACTTCCGACAATCTGATTGGTGAAAGCAATAGAAACGGCTCCGTTACTCTTGTCGTGATCAGTTTTATAGGCGCAGCCGCAATTATCAGAAGCCAGCCCGATGCCCTCGTCATAGTTACCGGCAATGGTCGGAATCTTGCGTTCGCGAATCAGTTGAATTACTTCGTTCGGGTATGGTGCGTATCCTACCAAATCGCCTTGGCAATAGATGGCATCGGGTTTCCGGCTGTCAATGTCGGCCAAGACAGCCTGCAAGGCTGATAAATTGGCGTGTATATCGCTAAACAGTGCTATCTTCATGTGTATTGTTCATCTGGTTTGACAGATTTAACAGCAAACGCTTGACTGTACGCCCATGCCGTTGCCCGGTTTCTCGGCGTAAACGGTGATGCTGAAAATGCCCACTGTACCGTTTTTAAAAGCAGCCATTTCTTCACCAGAAACGTAATTTCTCAGAATATCATCCGGCAGCGTAATGCGTTTCTCCTTCTGAACCCGAATGTCCTCAAATCCGGTTTCGGCAATGGTTTTCAGGTATTCCGATTTCTGAATGGCCCCCGACACACAACCCGCGTACATTTCGGCGGCTTTTTGCAAGCCCTGCGGCAGTTCGCCTTCCAGTACAATGTCCGAGATACTGAAATGGCCGCCCGGCTTCAGCACACGGAAGGTCTCGGCAAAGGCTTTGGCTTTGTCCGGCACCAGATTCATCACGCAATTGCTTACCACCACGTTTGCCACGTTGTCCGAAACCGGCATGTTTTCAATGTCGCCCAAGCGAAACTCCACGTTATTGAAGCCAAGTTTTTCAGCATTTTGGCGGGCTTTGGCTATCATGGTTTCGGTCATGTCTATGCCGATCACCTTGCCTGTTGTGCCAACGACAGACCGGGCCACGAAACAGTCGTTTCCGGCACCGGAACCCAAGTCAATTACTGTGTGCCCTTCTTTGATTTGGGCGTATTCAGTGGGCAAGCCGCAACCGAGGCCCAAGTCGGCATCGGCCACGTAGCCGGACAGTTGGCTGTAGTCCTCGGACATAATTGACGCATCAATCGTTGAGCAGCAGCCGGAGCCGCAACAGGAGGTTTCGTTTTGCGTCTTGCTCTGTTCGGCAATCTGGCTGTATTTCTCTTTCACCAACGCCTTCAATTCGTCAGAAGAAGCAATTGCAGCAACAGGCTCGGCGGCGGCCGTGCAGCAAGTCGTGTCGCAACAGGCGGCGTTTTCGTCTGTTGTTTTCAATGACGTTTCAGTGTAGCCTTTTGCCAACACATCGGAAATTTTTATTTCGGTTTCCATAACACTTTGGTTTTAGAGTGAAAAAATGATTAATGGGCTATTAGCTCTTAACATTTAGCCAACAGGCAAACGCAGTCGAGTATCTTACCGATTCATTCAGAGAATATGCATTGCGTTTTGAGCAATTTTTGCTTAAAACGCAATGCATACTTTCCTACCGGGGCATGTGACACACAGGCCCGATATTGTCAATACTGTCGGCCTGTATGCCACAGGTCTCGGTGAAAAATTTCACAGCAATTCTATTGCAATATTACGATTGAAAAAAACCAAAAAAACAGTCGGATTACTCCGACAACTGTTTTTTTACGTAATCGAACACGTAAAATGCTTCCCGCGCAATCAGTCGGCACGTTTCGTCATAGGCCTTGGCTTCGTTCGGCTTGCCGTCTGAGTTTTTCGGGTCTTCGCAAGGCAGCGAAACCCGCGCCTCGGCTCCATAGACAATCGGACAGGCTTCGTCGGCCTGGCTACAGACCATGACGGCACAGAAAGCCTTTTGCGGATTGAAACCGTCTTTGTACACTTTTGAAAACATTTTCAAGGGACTGTCCGATTCACTGAATTTCACCACGTAATTCGGGTTTTTGGGGTCACTGTCCGTATCCACCGTAAATCCGATTCGCTTCAGTGCCGCCACTGCCCGCGCATTGAAAGCCGTGGCTTCCGTACCACCCGAAAAAGTCTGCACTTGCTTTGCGTTCAGTCCGTAATAAGCAGCCGCCACTTTTGCCCACACCTGCCCGAACTGGCTGCGCCGCGAATTGTGCGTACAGATGTAAGTGAGATTCACCGGCTCGTTGGCTTTCAGTTTTTTCACCACGAAATCACCTATTTCGCGCAACGATTCTTTGCGTTCGTCTGAAATCCGGGCGAATTCGCTGGGCAGTGTTTCGCAGTATTTCTGTAGATCGGGGCGTAGTCTTGTCGGGGTCGTCGTCATAGAACCGAATTGTGCAATAGTGAACAGAAAAGCGGATAAAACGAATTTGATTGACATGGCAAACAGGGTTTTTGTATGGAAAGTAATTTTTGTTTGAAATGTCATGCTGAAGGCGTTTTGAGCAAAAATTGCTCAAAACGCCTTCAGCATGATTGTAAAAAGACTGTTTCGGACACTTTCGTGTGAATTTTCACACCGAAAGATTAAAAACTTGTCTTCAACAGCATTTGCCTCTCACACTTCCCAAGAAGTCGCCCAGCACTGTTTTCATTTCCGCCCATGCCGTTTCGTCAATGCAATAGCAAATGCTGGTGCCCTCAATGTTTCCTTTGATGATGCCTGCGTTTTTGAGTTCTTTCAAATGCTGAGAAACCGTGGGTTGCGCCAAAGGCAGTTCGTCCACAATGTCGCCGCAAATGCAGGCGTTTTTTTCGATCAACACTTGCAAAATAGCCACTCGTGCCGGATGCGCCAAGGCTTTGAAATAACCTGCCAGCCGGTTCTGCTGCTCGGTGAAACTTTCGGTTTTGGTTAATCCCATGCGGAATTCATTTATTCATTGCAATATTACGATAAATATTTAAGTCACCAAACAAGGGGACGATTTTTTCTTTCAAAATTAGGTTGATACCTGTAGGACTTTGCG
>JALOMD010000256.1 GCA_025455595.1 Cytophagales bacterium
TCGGCGCAGTCGGCGTTGTAGTAGTGGCACGGAAACACCGTGTGCAAGCCCAGCCATTCGGCGGCCAACGCGCCTTCGAGCGGGTTCATCTCGCCGGTCAGGATGGTGCCGGGCGAGTCGAACATAGCCAGCAGTTCGGGCGGGTTGGTGATGCCGAGGCAGCCGTGCGTGGGCCGGTGGATGTCGCGCACCAGCGTCAGGTCGCGGTAGATGGCCGTGTCGCCGTAGTGGTAAAACCGGATGTGTTCGTCCAGATATAGCACGTAGGCGTTGGGTACGCCGGAGGCGAACGTGCCGTCGGGCATCTTGATTTGCGACCAGTGGTGGTTCTCGACCGGATACACCTTGATGCCGCTCACCTCCACGCAAATGCCCCACACCGTGGCCCGCAGTTGGCTGGACGGCAACCCTTTGGCCAGCAAGAAGTTACGAATTTCGCCGCCGCAAACCACCGGTGCGCCGGTGCGCCGGGCGATTTCCTCGGTGTCGCCGAAATGATCGAACGGCGCGTGGCTGACGATAATCAAATCCACGCGGTCGAATTCGGTGGACTTGACCGGGCAGCCGGGACTGCTGTCAATGTACGGGTCAATCAGGATGCGCTGCCCCCGCTGGTTGATGATTTCGTAAGCCGCAACGCCGAGAAACCGGATTTTGGTGGACATTTTGCTAGTCTTGGGTCTTGAGTCGTTAGTCTTGAGTGAAGCCCCCAAGGGGGAGGAGAAAAGTAGGCAGTAGCAGTTGTAAATGGTGTTTTAAGCAATTTTCGCCCAAAACGCCTTTCTTTTTCTCCCTCCCCTTGGGGAGGGCTGGGGTGGGGCCTTTACCCTCGCAAATATCCTTCCTGAATAGAGCGAATCAGGCATTGCATGGCGTGGTTGTAGGGCGTAGGCACGCCGTGCTTGGCTCCTTCGCGCACCACGGCTCCGTTGATGAAGTCAATTTCGGTGGCCCGCCTGGCCTCGAAATCCTGCAACATCGAGGAACGCCCGCCTTTGGCGTTTCGCAACAGGTTCAGGATGTAGTTGATGCGTTCGTCGTAATCGAGGCTGATGCCGTTTTTCGCCGCCACGGCCACTATTTCTTGCAGGATGTTTTGCATCAGTTCCACCAGCCCTTCGTGCGTGGGCACTTGGTCGGCGGTGATGCGCGGGATGGCCGTTGACGGCAGCGTACAGACGTTCAGGGACAGCTTTTTCCACACTTCGTAAATCACGTTGTCCGACACTACCGGGTTGAAGCCGATTTTACGGAACGCGGCAGCCAAATCGTTGATTACTTGGTCGTTGGGGCGATTGAAATTGCCAATGAACATATCGTCGCCGCCCACTTGCTTGATGTGTCCGGTGCCCACCACCACGCCGCTGGCGTAGGTTACGCCGAGGGCCATCTGGTCTTCGGCCACCACCTGCCGGATTACGTCGGAGTGGCCCCAGCCGTTTTGCAGCGTCAGCACCCGCGTGTGCGGCCCAATCACCGGCTTCACGGCTTCCAGCGCGGCGCGGGTGTACATGCCTTTGACAAAGACGACGACCACATCGGCGGGCGGCAGTTCGGACACTTGCGAGGTCACGCTGACGGCCAGCGTGTGTGTGTTGGCTTGCTTGTCGGTGAACAGCAGGCCGTTTGCCCGCACCGTGTCAACGGCCGCTTGGTTCACGTCGTAAAGCGTCACGTCGTAGCCGGACATGAACAGCCGCGCACCGTACAGTCCGCCCATGGCTCCCGTGCCGCCGAGAATGATGATTTGCATAAAATCGTTTTTCGTTTATCGTTTTGGGCAATTTTTGCTCAAAACGCCATTGTGAAACCGCTTGTATTCAATACAAAGGTAGATTGCACGATTCGACTGTTTTTTATGGATTTTTGCAGAATTGAGCATTATTTTGATAGCAAGTCCTTTGCCTCAACGATAAACGAAACGCAAAACGATAAACGTTGAACGAACTTCACAACTTCTTCAGCAACTCCGGCGTGATTTCGACGATTCCGGTGTTCACTTGGTAAGGCAGCGCGTCCACGCCGGCCTTGAGATAGCGGTTCGGGAAAGCGTTGACGTTGTGGACTTTGTCGTAGAGAAACTGCGCCCCGTACCAAACGAACGTCTCGCGTTTTTGATCAACCAAGTACTGGATCACGCCTTCGCGCATGAGCTTGAGCAGCACCGCGCTGGCATCCACGTTGGTGCCGAAAACCTTCCCGGCGCGGTTCATCTCCTTGATGCCCAGCCCGATGCCCGGCCCCGTCTCGGACGTAAACCCGCAAACGGCAACCAAATCGGGGTAGGTGTTGATCAGGTCGGTGGTGATGCGGGCGGTTTCCTCGATGGTGTTGTGCGTCTCGAACTTGTCAACGAACGTCAGGTTCGGGAATTTTTTCAGCGCGTCCTGCAAGCCCCGGAAGCCGTCCTCTTGGTTCTGCATACCGAGAATGCCCACGGCCGCCACGCGACCTTTGCGGCCGCTGGCCAGCCGACCCACGGCCTCGCCTTGTTTGTAACCCATTGTGTACCAGTCCGAACCGAGGAAGCAGTGCCGTTTGCTCGGCACGTCGGAGTCATAGACCACCGTCGGGATGCCCGCCTCGACAGCCTTGTTGATGGCCCCGGCAATGCCGAGGTCAGTGCCGTTGATGAGCATTCCGGCCGGACGCGTGGCGATGACCTGCTCAATGGCCTCCACCTGCCCCGGAATGTCCCAGTCCGACGGGCCTACGATGCTCACCTTCACGCCCCGCGCCTTGCCCCAGGCCTTGAACGCCGCTTGGTCGTGGGTCACGTACAGGGGCAGGCTGGCGGCGGTGGTCACCATCACGTACTCCTCGTCGGGCGAGGCTTCGGTGATGCCGGTGTTCAGGCTGATGTCGGTGGCGGCGGCGGTTTGGTCGCGGGGCGGGCCTTCGCAGGCACTCAGGCAAAAACTGCAAAAAACGCCCAAAACGCCTATCCACACCGGCAGGGTCGCCCCGACTTTCTTGGCCGGTTCTTTGGGCAGCACCGGTTTGCCCTTGGCCCGTTTTTGCAGTTCGATGTCGAACCAAATGGCCGCCACGAGGATGGCTCCGAGAATGATTTCCTGCCAGTAGCCCGACACCCGTGCCAGCACCATCACGTTGGAAATCAGGCCCATGAACACCGTGCCGAGCAACGCCCCCACGATGCGGCCCTGCCCGCCCGCCAAGCTGGCCCCGCCCAGAATCACGGCGGTGATGACGCGCAGTTCCATGCCTTTGCCCATGCTCGAAATGGCGGCCCCGATGCGCGAAGCGAGCAGAATGCCCGCCACGCCCGCCAAAAACGCCGACAGTACGAAGCCGTACAGTTTCATGCGTGACACGCGGATGCCCGACAAATCGGCGGCTTTCTCGTTGCCGCCGATGTAGTAGTACCGCCGGAAAAACACCGTTCGCGTGGACAGGAAATGAAACAAGGCCACCGTGCCGAGCATCCACCAGACCGGCGACTGCACGCTGAGGAACTTGCTCTGGCCGATGTAAATGAACTCGTAGGGCAGGTTTTGGATACCGGCCCCGGCAATCATCAGGGCCAGGCCGCGCACCATGCCCATGGTGGCCAGCGTCTGGATGAGCGGATTGATGCCCACGCGGGCAATGAAATAGCCGTTGACCCAGCCCACGGCCAACGACGCGGCCAAGGCAACCAACACGGCCAGCGGCATGGCAACCCCGGCGTTCATCATCAGGTACGCCGCCAGCCCGCCCGACAACGCCACCACCGACCCGACGGACAAGTCGAACACGCCGGCAATCATGAGCACCATCATGCCCACGGCCACGATGGTTTCGATGGAGACGTTGAGCAGAATCTGCCGCAGGTTGCCGAAGGTGGGAAACTGCTGCGGGTACAGCACGGTTGCCACCACGCACACAAGCACAATCAGGGCCAACAGGGTGAAGATGCGGTCTTTGAACATAAGTGGTAAGTGACAAGTGGTAAGTGGCAAGTCTGTAGCACATTCTTCAAGACTCTGTGAAACGCAAGTTCAGCGAAGCTAAATCTTTAGGGTTTCTTAACTGCGTTTTGAGCAAAAATTGCCCAAAACGCCTTTTTGTCGTCTGGCGTAGGCGGATGCTTGCGCCAAATGGCTATAATTTTGAAAAACAACACCCTAACATCTGCACAGATGTCCGTCCCATTATTGTTGCTTAATCGCTGTTATTGTCTGTAGTATAATCTTATGTTCACACTAGAACGGCTTTTGTTTAACTATTCGAAAATCCATTTGCTTTTCGCCTCTTTTGACCTGAAGCAAAATCTCTTTTTCGGTCTTTAAAAAGTTGTTGACATTAAAATATCTGTCGCAATTTGAAAATCCACTCAATTGTTTTCCATTGATACCGATTATCTCATCATTAAGTAATAGTCCAACTTTTTGAGCACTTAACCCATCAAATATTTTGCTGACATATATCTTATTTGAATCCAAGTTTATACTGAACCCAAAGGTTTCAAAACTACTTTCATTTTCACTATACGGTGTCAGGATTAATTCTTTGTCTTTGAAGTTGAGTGTAACGATGAAATATTTGGTCAACTCCGAACCAAGTAAGTTATAGTTATTGGATTTGGAATAATAAGCCACCTTATTTTTAAGGTCATTTTTTCCAATAACAAGTTTTTCTAATGATGCGATGTAAGTCGTTTCTTTAACAACTCCATTTGCACTTATATTTCCTTCACCCTCTATTTTCAATATATTCTTTAGTTGCATGGAAAAAGCCGTTTTTTCTGTCAATGAAATAAGCCCTCCATATCCGAAGTCTAGCATAAATCTTTCTTGCCTTCCATTAATAGAAAGTTTTAAAAATGGATTCAAAGTTTTGTCGAATTCTATTTTTATCTTTTCACCTTTACCAAGATTAGGCATCCTTGCAAGATTGTCCGACACTCTTATTACAGATTTTCTATAGTCAACTTGCCAAACAGCTTCACGAATTACACTTTTGCCGATTAAGCCTCCATTGGTGTAACAGTTGATAACTGGTGAAGATGAAAAATCAAAATTAAAAACACCGACATCTGCAAATGTTGCCTTACCAATTCGTAGTAATGGAACCTTTGAAAGATTGATCTTTGATCTTATTTTGTTAGAACTTCCGACTTCCACTTCCATGAGGGAAGGGAGCTTTGCGGTTTCCATGATTTTCGTGGTGACTGTGTTATAACCGCCTGTATCAAAAATATACTCATAAGTATTCGTGTCTATTTTCACTTGAATTGTAAAATACCCTAATTTGTCATTAAAATTGACCTCGTCGTAGAAGTTTTCGGAAACCAACTTTGCGGAATTAGCGATAGACAACTGCTCTTTCGCACTTTGTCCAAATGCATACAAGTCTGCCAGAAGAAAAGCACAAAAGAAGACGATTATTCTATGTTTCATTGTTGCAAAGTTTTGCCGCTTGGCGGTGATGACAACTCTTCACTCATTACCCTCAACACCTCTTCTTCCGTTGCCCCTTCAGCCGGAAACTCGCCAGCCAAACGGCCTTGGTGCAGCACAAGGATGCGGTCGGCGAGGGCCAA
>JALOMD010000257.1 GCA_025455595.1 Cytophagales bacterium
CGCACCTTCCGGCGGTTGATTTGCACATCGCTGAGGTAGCCTGGGTTGTGGCCGTACTTTTGGATGTGTTCGACATCGGTGGCATTGCGCAACCACCAGCGGATTTGCACGTTGCCTTCGCTCAGGATTTTGACAAGGGCGGTGGCCCAACTGCCGCCGCCGACCACGGCAACCACCGGGGCTGTTTTCTTGGATTTCGCTTGCAATACTTTCGTGGCTTGGTGAAAGCCCGCAAAATACGAGGATTTGTCAGAAATGTAGTCTTGGGTTTTGAGTCTTGGGTCTTGGGTAAAAAGGGTCAAGTGCAGGCAGTGTGATTGTCTGGTGTTTTGCGTTTTGGGCAAAAATCGCCCAAAACAGGCGGCAAGGTCAATTATCCCGACAAGCGTTTTGGGCAAAATTTGCCCAAAACGCCCTTCCTCTCGTTTTTTCCTAAAGCGACGCGTGTGTATTATTAGAAGCACAAAGCATTGACAGTAAGTCACTTACTCAAGACTCAAGACCTAAGATTAAAGACAGTTCAGTACTAATACCTGCGTCGCTTTTGCAGGACGAACAGCACGCCACGCAGCAAAATCCACGCGTGGTTGAGCAAATTGGGCAAGACCCCGAAATGTTTTTGCAGCACAATGTAGCGGTCTTGCAACGAACGGCGGTGGTTTTTGCGCGAGAACCCGCCGGTGAGGTACCGCGACAAAACCAATTGCGTGTGTACAGTGCGTTTGGCAGCCTTCAGGCAACGGATTTCCCAGTCCACATCCGCACTGTAGCGATGCGACAGGTCGTATTCCGGGGCCAAACTGCGCCGCATCAAAAACGACTGGTGACACACCACCATGCCGAAACGAAACGATTGCCACGTGAGGCGTGCGGGCAGGGCGTGCGGCGTGACGCGGCTGCGCAAGCCCAAGTCGCGGCCGGTTGGGTCGAAAAACAACGCGTCGCCGTAGAGGACATCGGCATCGGACGGGGCGGCGGCGAACATCTTCGCCATCGTGTCACGGTCGTAAATGCGGTCTCCGGCGTTCATGAACCACACATACCGCCCGCGTGCCACCTGCAGGCCCTTGTTCATGGCATCGTACAGCCCCGCGTCCGGTTCGGAAATCCAGTAGGCCAGCCGACTGGCGTGTTGGCCGATGATTTCCAGCGTGCCGTCCGTGGAGCCGCCGTCGATGATCAGGTATTCGTAATCGGTGAAAGTCTGCTCGAACACGCTGCGCATGGTGGCTTCCAGCACCGAAGCGGCGTTGTAAGTGACGGTGACGACGGAAATAAGTGGCAAATCGTTGACGGGTTAATGCGTTTTGGGCAAATTTCGCCTAAAACGCCAATAGTCAGAATCAAGATTCGCAGGATTTTCAGGAAAAACAGGATGAACCCCAACCTTTATAGGGTTCAAAACCCTATAAAGGTTAACCGTACCGCTTTAGTGTAGTTCCTCCAGCCGTCCGTCGAAACGCGGTTTTTGCAAGTCAGACCACGACCAGCCGCCGAACTCGACCACGGCCCGTAGCATCCGGCGGCGTTTTTCGAGGCGACGGTATTCGGCGGCAATGGCTGTGGTGTCGCTCCGTATCGGGATGCCTTGCTCGCGTAGTTTCGACAAATCGGGCTGGGGCGGCGTGTATTCGGCGGCATCAATGAATTTGTGCTCAATCGTGAGCAAATAAGCCGTAACCGCCGAACGCACCGAATGCAACACCAAGTGGCCGGGCTGATGTTCGGGCGGTACGCAGACGAGCAGCAGCGTCACGGCTTCGTCCAAGGCCGCCAAACTCACCGAACTCGACTCGCTCAGGGTCGGGCTGTGAAAATAATGGATAATCGGATAAGCCAAATGATGCTGGGCGTGCGACAGAATCTGCGGCACCAAGTCGTTGGCACTGCTCTCGAACTGGCTGAAATCCGTGCCGTTCCAACTTTCGGTCAAGATACCCGCCGACGTGCCGCCCATTACCGCGATTTGCAGTGCCAACTGCCGTTTTTGTATCTCCGCCGAAACCACTTGAATCAAGTACGTGATGGCGATGGTGACCATCGAAAGCCCGGCGAAGGCCACAAAACTGGTGAAAACCTTCCAAAACGCCGTGGTGGCGTAAAAGTCGCCGTTGCCCAAGGTCGCAAGCGTGTAGCCGGTATAGTAAACCCGATCCCAAACGGTGGCAACGGCGTTTGTATTGCCGTGGCGAATGGCATCGGCATCGGATATGAAAATCAAGGCGAAGCCCACCCACGACAGGCCAATCCAAACGGCCAGCGTGACCAACGTAATGCTCATGCCCGCCAGCGACAAAACGTGGTGGCGACCCCGGCGGCCGCTCAGCCAAAAAAACACTTTCCACACCACCCGCGACACCCGCCCCGACAGCCAGCCCGCCCCGTTGGTTGACAAGGTGGTGTACAGCAAGTCGGCAAAAGTAAAGACAACGATTGCCGCGCCAAGAAGAGCATACAAATAACCCATGAGAATAGAAGTCGGAATGCGGAAGTCGGAATGCGGAGTGTTCTTGGAGAAGTGAAAAACCCGAAGCGTTTTGGGCAATTTTTGTTCAAAATGGTTTTTGACTCTTTTCTTGATTCCTGTTTTTTCTTTCTCCAAAAAACATTCCACATTCCGACTTCCGCATTCCGCATTAAAATACGATGCCCGGTGCGTCAGAAGGCCAGCGGCGGGTGCTTGCGATGGAAATCCGTCGCGTCTTGGTAGGCTTTGGCAATGGCGAGCAGTTTCGCCTCGCCGAACAACTGTCCGTTGAACGTGATGCTGACGGGCAAACCCTTGTCGCTGAAGCCGTTGGGCAACACCACGCACGGGTGGCCGGTGAGGTTGGTCAGCGTGAGGTTGCCGCCTGTGTAGGTGGGCGTGAGGTACGCATCCAAGCCGCGCAGGCGGGCGGCCATGTCGGCGATGAGCATCGTGCGGAGGCGGTTGGCCTGCACGTATTCGACGGCGGGCACCAGCCGCCCGGCCCGGAACACGTTGGGCCACGCGTTTTTGGTTTGGCGCACCATCAGATCGTCGCGGTTGCTGCGGGTGAGTTCGTCGAACGCCGCCGCCGACTCCACCGAAATGATGAAGCCCAGTTCGCGAAACGGCAGGTCGGTCAGTTCAATCGGCACCAGTTCGGCACCGAGTTCGCGCAGCTTGTCCAGCGTGGCTTGGTCGGTTTTCTTGTTCGCGTAGTCGCTCTCGAACGCCTTTTTCAGGTAGCCCAGCCGGATGCCTTTCAAACTTGGCAGCGGCGCGTAGTTGAACGGCGCGTCGAACACGGTGGGGTCAAGGCCGTCCGGCCCGTAGATGGCGTTGAACACCACGGCGCAGTCTTCGACAGTGCGGCACATCGGCCCGATTTTGTCCATTGACCAACTCAACGCCATGGCTCCGTGCCGGCTCACCCGGCCGAACGTGGGCCGCAGCCCCGTTACGCCGCACACCGTGGACGGCGACACGATGGAACCCAGCGTTTCGGTGCCGATGGCAAACGGCAGCAGCCCCGCCGAAACCGAAGCCCCCGACCCCGCCGACGAGCCGCTGGAGCCTTCGGCCACGTTCCACGGGTTGCGCGTTTTGCCGCCAAACCAAACGTCGCCCCAGGCCAGTTCGCCCACGGTCAGCTTCGCCAGCAGCACGGCCCCGGCTTTTTCGAGCCGTTGCACCACCGTTGCGTCCAAGTCAAGCGTCTGGTCTTTGTAAGGCATTGACCCCCAAGTGGTTTTGTAGCCTTTCTTGGCCAGCAAATCTTTGCAGCCGTACGGAACGCCGTGCAGCAGCCCCCGGTATTTTCCCGCCTTGATTTCGGCATCGGCGCGGCGGGCTTGTTCCAGAGCCAGCGTTTCGGTCAGCGTGACGACGCATTCGAGCTGCGGGCCGTGTTTCTTGAGCCGTTCGAGGAAAAACTGCGTCAGTTCGACCGAAGTGATTTTGCGCGTGCGGAGCAGTTCGGCCAAGTGCGTGACCGGGTAGAACGCCAGCTCGTCGCGGTTCGTGGGCAATGCCACCGCACCCGCCGGACTGGCCTTGAACGGCCGCCGCACTTTCTCAAACGCAAATCCCGGCGGCAACGGATTGAAATACAGGGCTGGAGCCACATGGTTGGGCAGGTTCACCTTGCGGATGGCCTCGTAGGCGGTGCGCTGTTCGGTGAGTTCGTCAATCATCGAGTCGCGTTCGGCCGGGGTGAACGACAGCCCCATGAGCGGCTCGGCCTGCGCCACTTGGGCAGCGGTGATGGGGGCGTTTTGGGCGTTTTTGAACAAAAAAGCCCCCGAAGCAAAACTGACAACGGCAACGGCGGGCAGCACAAGCCGACGGCGGAAGAAGTGGCGCATGGTTTGAAACGAGAATCAAGTGAAACAACGGTTCAAAATGGGTACATTTGGCGGAAATTCAAAGGCGTGGGGCTAAGGGCATGGAGCATAGGGCATGAAGTCATGCGTTTTGGGCAAAAATTGTTTAAAACCCTTGTCTGTTGTCTTATGCGAGCCTGTGAGTCCGGTCAGACGCGCAGCGTGCAGACCTGCGTGTAAAACGCGTCTCGACAAGTCGGGATTGCCCAAAACGCTTAGCTCCTTGCCCTATGCTCCACGCCCTTCGCCCCATGCCCTATGTTTATACGCATCAACGAAACCCTGCTTGACCAAGTGACCGAGAAGGCCCGTCAGTCGCCGCGCCGACGGATGAACCACAACTTCCACCAACGGCCCGAAGACCCGCTGAACCGGATGCTGAACGCCATGGAACCGGGCACCTACGTACGGCCGCACAAACACGAAAACCCAGACAAACGCGAGGCGTTCCTATTGTTACGTGGCCGCGTATTGGTCGTCTCGTTCGACGCGGCGGGCCACGTGACCGACCAAGTGGAACTGAACCCGGCCACGGGGCAGTTCGGGTTGGAAATCACGCCCGGCACCTACCACACGCTGGTGGCGTTGGAGCCGGGTTCGGTGTTGTACGAACTCAAAGACGGCCCTTACGACGTGGCCACTGACAAGCAATTCGCCCCGTGGGCACCCGCCGAAGGCAGCCCCGAAGCAGTAGAGTACTTGCAGGCCCTCACCCCCGTCCCCTCTCCCAGGGGAGAGGGGTGTGCTTGGTAGTAAACCGAGCCTCTCATCCGAACGTGGTGGGAACGAAAGGCCCGTATGGTTGAATTTTTCTCCCCTCTCCTTGGGAGAGGGGTCGGGGGTGAGGCCGTCAAAACGCCCCTGACTTCTGACCTCTTATCTCTGACCTCTGACCTAATAAGATGTACATCCCGAAATACCACCGCAACGACAACATTGACGAAGTCAAAAGCTTCATTGAGCAGAACAGTTTCGGCATTTTGGTGAGCCAAGCCGACAGCAAACTGTGGGCAACGCACATTCCGCTGGAACTGGACAGAAATGAAAACAATAAAGATGTTCTGTACGGACACATCTCGCGCGGCAATCCGCAGTGGCGCTATTTTTCAGACAACAGCCAAGTGCTGGCCATATTTCCCGGCCCGCACACGTACATTTCCTCGTCTTGGTACGACCACGAGAACGTCCCGACGT
>JALOMD010000258.1 GCA_025455595.1 Cytophagales bacterium
TCCAACCGCTACACGGCGCAGGTGCTGCAAAAAACGCAGTCGGTGAAAGACTACTTCGACCTGCGCGACGTGAACCGCCAACTGGCCGCCGAAAACGCCCGTCTGCACCAGCTTTACCAACAGGCGTCCCTGAGCAAAGCCGGACTGGCCGGCGACTACCGCCTCGACTCGGCTTTGGCCCGGCGGTTCCGCTACACGGCGGCCAAGGTGATCAAAAACTCCACCGTCGCACCGCGCAACTACGTCACCATTGACAAAGGCTCGCTTGACGGCATCAAGCCCGACATGGGCGTGATTTCGCCGCAGGGCGTGGTGGGCAAGGTAACGGCCTGTTCCGAGCATTTCTCGGTGGTCACGTCGGTGCTGCACCTTGACTACAAGTTGTCGTCTGAAATCAAGAAGAACGGCAGCGTGGGCATGGTGGAATGGGACGGCAAAAACAGCCAAGTGTCGCAGATGAAATTTGTGCCTCGTTACATAGACATAAAACCGGGCGACACGGTGGTTACGTCAAGTTTCAACGCGGTTTTTCCGCAAGGCGTGATGGTGGGCACCGTGCAAGAAGCCAAGGCGGCCCCCGCCGAGACATCATACGACCTACGGCTGCGGCTCTCCACCGATTTCAACCGACTGTCCTACGTCTATGTGATTACAAACGTGTACAAGGAAGAACAGGAGAAACTGGAGAAACAGGTGGTGCCGACAACGACGCAATAATTGGGTTGGAAGGTTGAAAATTCCCCAAAACGGCCGTAAAAACAGAAATTTCGCAGACTGAACAGTTTCCAACAGACAACAGTGCTTTATTGAAATCTTCAGTGACCACTGACGACTGACCACCGACGACTAACGACTATTGAATGAACGGAAGAGAGTTTTTGCTGCAAGCCATTTACTTTTTCCTTTACGTGGGATTGCAGGTGGTTTTTGTGCGTGATTTGGAAGTGTTTGGCTTGGCTTTCTGTTTTGTCTATGTAGGTTTCATCCTGTTGCTGCCCATAGAAACCGACCGGGTACTGCTGTTGGTGCTTTCATTGGCCGCCGGGCTGATTGTTGATTCGTTCTACGACACATTGGGCATCCACGCGGCGGCTTGCGTGCTGATCGGCTATCTGAGGCCGTGGGTGACCAGGATTATCACGCCGCGCGGCGGCTACGAACAGAACCTCCGCCCTACGCTTCGGTACATGGGCAACGAGTGGTTTTTTTCCTACACGCTGATTCTGATTTTTCTCCACCACTTGGCCCTGTTTCTCATTGAGGCCAGCCAGTGGAGTTTGGTACTGCCTGCTTTGCTCAAAGCCCTGTGCAGCACGGCGTTTACGTGGACGGTTTTGGTGATAATCCAATATTTGTTCTACGGGCAGAAAAGCTGAAACACGAAGTCGTAAGTGGTTAGTCGTCAGTCGTTAGTGAGCAGCCAGATTTGTCAAAAAACGCCCAAAACGCCTTTCTCATAATCCGAGAAAGGCGTTTTGGGCGTTTTTTGCTGAATTCGTTACCACTTTGCGGCCTTTGCGTTTTTCTTCGCGCCTTTGCGACAAACTTGTTTTTTCACGCAAAGACCGCAAAGCCGGTTTTCACTCTTGGACGACCTGGACAATCCGGTCGTTGTCCTTGCTGTACAGTGTGGTAGGCCGCTGATTGCGGGTGGTGAAATAAGCGTCGTACTCGGTGGTGAATTGCGAACGTTTGCGTACGGTTTCGTCGTAGTTGCCGAGCAGGCCCAGCAATAGTTCGGACACTTCGCGGACGCTGTGCATCTCGCTGGACGTAGCGTAGTCGGCCAGTTGGTGTTTCTTCACGTATTCGGCCAAAAGCGGAGCCGTGGGGCGGCGCACCATGAGCCGCAAGCCCACTACGGCGGCTACCGACAAATCCAGCACATCGTCGAACACAAAGGCCACTTCTTCGGCTTGCAGGCCATAGGTGCGCAGCAGGTGCGCCAAAGCCTCGCCTTTGTTCTTGATGCGGAAATACACCGCATCGAAATGCTCCCGCTGCGCCAAGGCCACACTCGACTGGTTTTTCTCGCCGGTCATGATGCCGACGAACGGAAACTCGCCCGCGTGCCGCAGCCAATGGCCGAAACGCAACAGGTTGGTTCCCATGGAGTCGAGTTCCGAAAACGGGCTGTTGCCGTCGGCAAACTTGCTGCCGTCGGTAAACACACCGTCCCAGTCGAAAAGGTAGGCCCGCACGCGGGCTGCCTTGCGGGCCAATTCTTCCGGCGAAACCAAAAACTGCCCGACGGGAAAAAGTTGGAAAAAATCCATTTTTAATTCAGAATTAAGAATTGTGAATTCAGAATTAACAAGAGGGCAAAGAGTTGCTTGTCAGCGGTTCTGGGCGTTCCCGCTCCCGACAAGTCGGGACAGGCCATTGCGGAATTTGACAATACCGCCGATTGCGGCATCTTCGATTTTTGCCTAAAACGCTTCTTAATCTCTAAAGGAAACAACCTTGGTGCTGTTGAACCCTGACAAAAGGAAAGCCCGTTGTTTAATTCTTAATTCTGAATTCACAATTCTTAATTAAATCAAGTCCCACTTCGCCATGTCTTGGATGTCGAGCATGCCGACGACTTGCTCGTTGTCGGTGACGATGATGGTGTCTATTTGCTTGTCTTTGAAGATGGACAACGCTTCGTTGAGCAGCGCGTCGGCGGGGATGGTGGTCGGTGTCTTGTACTCGAAGGCCGACATTTTCTGGGTCATCAGGTTTTTGCCGTTTTGGGCCAGTTGGCGGCGCAGGTCGCCGTCGGTGAAGATGCCGAGCAAGCGGCCGTCGTCTTTCACCACACTCACCGCGCCAAAGCCCGACTGCGTCATTTGTACCACTGCGTCCAGCACCTCGTCGTGGGGCTTCACCACCGGGTTTTTGTCGCTCATGATGTCGCTCACGCGCATGGTCACCAAGCGGGTGTGCTCAAAGAACTGCTGCGTGCCTACGGCCGTGAAGTTGTTGTCCGTCAGCGTCTTCAGGATTTTCCACGGCACCGTAATGGTGTGGCAGCCCATTTCGATGGCGTTGCGCACGTGCTCGGTGTTGCGCACCGACGAAAACATCACCTTCGCATCCGAGCCGTAGTAGTTGATCATGTCCACGCATTCGCGGATGAGTTTCAGCGCGTCGTAGCCTTGGTCTTGCATCCGCCCGGCCAGCACGCACACATAGTTGGCACCGGCGGCCATGGCCATGTAGGCTTGCTGGATGGTATAGACCAAGTGTACGTTCACCATCATGCCCCGGTCGCGCAGGGCCTTGCAGGCTTTCACGCCTTCCAGCGAGACGGGAATCTTGAACACCGTCCGCGTCGGGTCGAGGCCGAGGGCCAGTTGGCGTTCGGCATCCTTCACGATTTCGTCGGCGGTGCTGCCCAACGCTTCGATTTGCAGCACGGGCACAATGTTCGACAGTTTCACAATCATGCCGTCAAGGTCGGTTACGCCTTCGCGGTGCATGAACGTGGGGGTGGTGGTCAGCCCGGCCAAGAAGCCGAGTTTCATGCCGGTTTCGATTTCTTTCAGATCGGCGGAATCAAGGTATAACTCCATGATTTTGATTTACAAGGTACGAAGTACGATTTACGAATGGTATTTGTTGTCTGATTGTCAATTGCTGATGGGGCGTTCTGGGCAAATTTTGCTCAAAACGCTGCAACCTTCATAGGGTTCAAAACCCTATGAAGGTTTGTCGCCCGCAGCGCGGCAAAGTTGGGGATTTTGATTTGATTTCTCCGCATTCGGCCCGCAAAACTATGCGGGGTTTGGTAACAATAGGGTTGTCAATGAAAAGCACGCGGTCGAAAAAGGCGAAGTGGCGGATGACGTGGTAGATGCCGCCGCTGAAGTTCAGTTCGATGCTGCCGTCGTCCACGTAGTGTCCGCCTTCAGCGACCCGCATGGCAACTCGGTCTATACTCTTTTGAATGTTGTCCAAGCCAATGTAAAGAAGGTTTGTTTCGTAGCCGTTCTCCCGGAAAGTGGTGGGCAGGCTGATGCTTTGGGGATAGGTGAAATTGGTTTCATAGGCAAAGTCGTCGCGGCTTAGAACGGCTTTTCGCCACTTTTCCTCGAAGATTTGGGCCGACAAGCGGTTCAGTTCCTCCCAAGCGGTATTCGGGTGAGTTTCGCTCAATTGTTTGTGCAGTTTGTCGCCGTCAAAAACATCCGCTTCGTTGCCAAACAACCAATTTGAAACAGTGCTTTTTCCGGCCCCGTTTGGCCCGGCAAACACGGAAAGTTGCGGTTTATCCATCCAGTTTGCGTAATGTCTTGTACTGGCGGGTTTGCAGGTCAAACTCAACCAAGCACTTGGTTCCATCGCCGTATTCATGGATAAACTGCGTCTCGTTCTCGCAAACGGATTCGTCGCGGTATGAAATCGGCAGGTTTTTCTCGAACCGCCGTTACGGGGCGGCCTCGACGGCGGGCGTGACGCGTTCTTTAAACTCTTCGTCAGTCAGGTCCCAGACGGGTTTGGCTTTTGTTTTCATGGCGTTGAGAAAGTTTCAACCGGCTTTTCCGTAAACGGTTTTCTCCAAGTTTTCAATACGCCTCAGAATATTTTCGTCTATTTGGTTTTCGACGAAGTTTTGCCGCGACATCACCATTTCAATCCGGTTGTTCATCGATTTCATTTCATTCTTGATAGCATCCAACCTGTCAAGCACAGCATTGCCGAAAGCATTCAACATCTGAACGTTTTCGCGTTGGTTGGTGTCTATCCGAGCGTCTATACCCCCTATCCGAGCGTCTATTTTTTCCAGTTTGTCATTTAATTTCTCCAACTGTTCGCGCCGAAAATGCAGTTCAGCGGCTTGCGATTCCTGTACGCCTTTCATCAGATGTATTTCTATCAGGATTTCAGCAACGATTTCAATCAGGTCTTTTTGTTCGTTTGGCATTGCGGTCTTTGTTGTAATTGAAACAATCACATTGCTAATCTGGCAGTGGCGAATACCGTTTTAAACGATTTTTGCTCAAAACGCATTTCAAAAATGCGCGTCTGTAGGGGCAATCCTTGCGGTAATCCCGGCGTTCCTAATCGGGCGGCTGGTTTTGTACGTAAGTTCGCTACACGCACTGGGCAGGGACAAGCCCTGCCCCTACAGACGGCTTGGCAATGTGTTTTGAGCAAAAATCGCCCAAAACGCTGTCCATTTTGAGTCTCGCCTCTCTCTGAATTCTGAATTCACAATCCTGAATTAGAACGGTATTTTACTTCGATTTGGTGCAGTTCAATCAGCGGTTTCAAAAACTCTTCAAGTTCATAGACGCTCAACTGGCTGGCCGCGTCGCAGAGAGCGTGGGCCGGGTCGGGGTGCGTTTCGATGAATACGCCGTCCACGCCAGCCGCCACGCCGGCCCGTGCAATCGTGGGCATCACCGGACGGTTGCCGCCCTTAGGGTCGGCACTGGGGATGCCATACTTGCGGATGGAGTGCGTGATGTCGAACACGACCGGGAAGCCGGTTTGCCGCATGAAGTAGAACGAACGCGGGTCAACCACCATGTCGTTGTAGCCG
>JALOMD010000002.1 GCA_025455595.1 Cytophagales bacterium
CTTGAAAACCCGCCCGTTTACGTCGCAGTCAACGATACGTCGCCTGAATGGTACGTCCAATCAAAGACAATGGAGGATTTCCTTTTGCTGATGGCAATTTACAACGGAACACTGGGCGGACTGAAATACAATGCGAACAGTTTGGAAAGCGTGAAGCCGGAGACGGTGAAACACATTGAAAAAAACTGGACAGAGGCAACAGAAATATCCGATGAATCACAAAGGGTTTTCACAGACAATTTCGACGAAGTAATCAGCCTTTCGTTTGACAAAAAGTCGTTTGACAAAGACCCGACCTGTACGGGAATTTTTATCGGCACAAGCAATCAACAGCGGTTTGATAATTTATTGGAGAACCTTGCTGTCGAATGGTCTTATATTTCGTGTGAAGATGAAGACAGTGAAGATGGATTTTGATAAAAATGCTCAAAACGCTTTTTTGGGGTTCAGAAATCCGTTTTGAGCATTTTTTGGTAAGTGCGTGTTTGCAAATAGTTTTACCTATCCCGACAGGTCGGGACGGCTGATAATACTTTGATAGCCAAGACTTTGTAATTATAAGCTAAAGGCTAACTACTAATGGCTAAGTACTTAAGTCTCTGTGTGATATAGAGAAAAAGGAAGATTGTGGAAGACAAGTCTGAAAAAATATTGTCCAAGAAAAAAGCCAAAAGCCCCCTCCTTGGGAGGGGGGTGGGGGAGGCTCTTGTCATTCAAGTGGCCCTCACGCAGATGCGGGCACGGCCCAAGCAGACCATTGTGGCGGCGTTGGGTGTGACATTCGGCATTGCCATGTTCGTGTTCATGATGTCGTTCATGACCGGGCTGAACGATCTGACCAACAACATCATGCTCAGTGTGTCGCCGCACGTGCACGTGTACAACGACATACAGACGCAGAAAGCCAGCATTACAGACGAGGTTTTCAACAGTCCGCAGGCGTTCAATGTGCTGCACCACCCCAAACCAAAGGCCACCAAGCCCAACCTGCGCAGCGGCCTGCAAATCATGGAGCTGATTGCGCAAGACCCGCGCGTGGCCGACGTGGCCCCGATGCTGAACACACAGGTTTTCTACAATTACGGCGTTACGCCCATCGGCGGCGTGATTTCGGGCGTGGACATTCTGGCCGAAGACCGCCTGTTCCAATTGCGTCAAAAATTGCTCCGTGGAACGTTAGAAGAACTGCTCACGACCAACAACGGCATTCTGATGGGCGTTGGACTGGCGAAGAAAATGAACGTGGACGTAGGCGACAAAGTAAACATCACCACCCCCGACGGTAGCCAGTTCTTACTGAACATTGCTGGCATTTTCCAGACCGGCCTCGTCCCCATTGACGAATCGAAAAGCTACGCGACGCTCAATACTGTACAGAAACTTCTGAACAAAGACAACCAATACATTACTGACATCAACCTGAAACTAAAGGATTTGGACACTGCTCCGTCTGTAGCCGCCGATTACGGAAGCCGCTTCGGCTACAAGGCCGAGGATTGGCAAACGGCTAACGCCAGCGTGCAACTGGGCAACACATTACGGAATTTTATTACCTATGCGGTGGTTTTTACACTGCTTTCCGTGGCCGGGTTCGGCATCTACAACATATTGACCATGATGATTTACGAGAAAATGAAAGACATTGCCATTCTGAAAGCAATGGGCTTTTCGGGCGGCGACGTAATGCGCATTTTCTTATCGCAAGCCCTGACGATTGGCGTATTGGGCGGCTCGGTCGGTCTGTTGCTGGGTTTCCTGATGGCTTACGGCGTAAGCCAAGTCCCGTTCAAAGCCGACGCTTTCGTGACCATTGACCACTTGCCCGTCAATTTCAAACCCATACACTATATTTCGGCCTTTCTGTTCGGTTTGTTTGTCACGACACTGGCCGGCTTCCTGCCGTCACGCAAAGCATCCAAAGTTGACCCGGTGGAAATCATCAGAGGGCAGTGACGCATTGTAGCACATGCTTCAGCCTGTGCATCGCCGAAGGCGGGTTTTCACTGTCAAAAAGATACTATCTCGATTGCGCTGTGTTGAAAAAATCCTGACGGATTTTGCATAGGCTAAAGCATGTGCTACAAAAAAGCCGTTTTGGGCAAAATTTGCTCAAAACACAAGACATGATAAAATACGCCTGTAGTCCCGACTTGTCGGGATGGGCGATTGCAACTACGACAGCGTTACGTTTTGACAAAAATTCGGCTAAAGCCGAATCTACTTTGATACAGGCCAAACACGTATCTTTGTGCCGAACGTTTCGCACACTTAAAAACTCATTTCATGTTTCGCCTGATCACATTCATTGCGCTTTTTCTGTTCAGTTCCCGAATTTTCGCCCAAAACAATACCGATGCCATACTCGGCACATGGCTGACCGGCGACGAGAAAGGCCACGTACAGATTTACAAACAAAACGGCAAATACTTTGGCAAAATCGTATGGATCAAAGAGCCGCTCAAAGACGGAAAGCCGATTCTGGACACCAAAAACCCAGACCCGAAGAAACGCAGCCAACCGGTGATGGGGCTGGTTTTTCTACGGAATTTTGCATACGAAGGCGATGATGTGTGGGAAGGCGGCAAAATATACGACCCCGAAAGCGGCAAAGACTACAGTTGCAAAATGACCCTGCGCAACGAAAACACCCTGGACGTACGCGGATTCATCGGCTTCTCGCTCTTAGGCCGCACCGACACGTGGAAAAGGGTGAAGAATTGACAGTTGATTGCTGACAGTTGATTGTTGAATGGTTGTAAGTGCTTGGTCACAAATAGTTTCACCTATTTTTGCTTGAAACACCTTGCAAGTTGTTGAAATCAAGCACATTATACTGTTTTGCCAAAGGCTAACTACTAATGGCCAAGCACTTAGGGCTAAATAGTTGACTATGGGCATTGTCTGCTAACTTGCCGTTTTAGGCAAATTTTGCCCAAAATGCATTCTGAATTCTAAATTCATAATTCTGAATTAAAATGTCTATTGTCCTGCAAGCGGAACACATCAACAAGTATTTTCACCAACCTGAACCGTTTCAGGTGCTGAAATCGGTGAGTTTTACTGTGCAGCGGGGCGAGTTTCTGTCACTGGTGGGAAAGTCAGGAAGCGGAAAATCGACACTGCTGTATGTGCTGTCCACAATGGATACCGACTATGAAGGGACGTTGGAAATCAATGGGAAAAAACTGACCGGATGCACCAAAAACGAACTCAGCGATTTTCGCAATGCGCACATCGGCTTTGTGTTTCAATTCCACTATTTGCTGCCTGAGTTCACTTGCTTGCAGAATGTGATGTTGCCTGGTCTGAAACTGGGCAAATACACCCGCAAGGAAACAGAAGAACGCGCCTACGAACGGCTCAAAATGCTGGACGTGGCCGAACAAGCACTGAAGCCCGCCTACAAACTGTCGGGCGGACAGCAGCAGCGCGTCGCCATTGCCCGCGCCTTGATCAATGACCCAACGATTATCATGGGCGACGAACCGACGGGAAACCTCGACACCAAAAACAGCCAGAATGTGTTCGAGATTTTTGATGCACTCACGCACGCCGAAGGACAAACCATCATCGCCGTCACACACGACGAAGAATTTGCCCGCAAAACAGACCGAATCATAGAACTCAGCGATGGACGCATCCTCTCCGCAGAATAATGTCGTTCGGTTTCTCAAAACCCCCCGTGGCTATGTTTACACAGCAGCATTGGTGCTGTGTGTCATTCGCTATTTTCTTATTTTCACGCTTTTTCCGCTGTTTTCTGCCAGCCAACGGTTGTTTTTCTCGTTTGCCAGTTTTGCATTCATCATTGTGGTATGGGAAAGTGTCCATGCCTTCAACGGGTACATGAATCGCCGAATGCCGTTCGAGAAAAACCCGTTGCGGCGTTTTTTGATTCAGGTCGGGTGCTGTCTGTTGGTCATACTGCCGTTGCAAGCCGCCGCCACCGTTTATTTTGCAGACTATTACAATGATTATCTATCCGCCGAATTCGGGAACGCTGTTAAGACGGCTTCTTTCTTTCTTAATATTTTCATGGTGCTGGCGGTGAACACGGCCTATTTCGGGTTCTATTTCTTTGACAAATGGAAGAAGAATTTGATTGAAAAAGAAACATGGGAAAAAGAAAAGGCTTTGCTACAGAAAGAACGCCTGAACGCCCAGTACGAAAACCTGAAAAACCAACTGAACCCGCATTTCCTGTTCAACAGCCTGACCTCGCTGAACAGCCTCATCCACGAAGACCGGCAACTGGCCTCCCAATTTCTGCAACAATTGTCCCGCGTGTTCCGGTATGTGCTGGAAAACCGCGACAAAGAATTGGTTACGCTGGAGACAGAATTGACTTTTATCAATCGTTACGTTTTTCTGTTAAAAACCCGTTTTGAGGATTATTTTTCAGTAAATTTCAATATTGCGCCCCAAGCACAGGCACGTCACATTGTTCCAGTGACACTACAGGTTTTGATAGAGAATGTTGTCAAGCACAACAGCATCAATGAAGAAAACTCGCTTCGGATAGACGTTTACACAAAAGGCGATTATCTGATAGTGTCAAACAACCGAAACCCGAAGACATTGGTGGAAACCTCCAACCGGATGGGCTTGGAAAACATGAAAGCTTTGTATGGATATTTATCGGACAATTCTATTGAAGTCATTGAAACCGACAGAGAGTTTACAGTAAAATTGCCGTTGTTGTAAATTGGCAAGCTACAGCGTCCTGATCAGTCGGGACGCATGGCGGCGAGAGCCGCCTTGACAATCCCGTTTTAGGCGTTTTTTGCCCAAAACGCCATTTGCCTTAAGGCCCGCCACTGCTTATGCACAGACTGTTTTTCATACTCGTATTGCTTTGTTCAAAAACAGTTCATGCGCAACTGCCGGAAGTGCAAGTGGTTGGTGCCATGAAAAACATCATGCGGATGGGTAACTTCGCGCCGCACGTATTGTTGGACACTGTTGCCAAAAAACATCTGTACGGCTTGGGGCCGGTGGCCGGTTTGAAGGGCGAACTGATGATTTGGAACGGACAAGTGATGACCAGTGCCGTACAGAACAGCCAACTCCGAAACGACTCGACACAGGTGAAGGCGGCCATGATGGTATATAGCTACGTGTCCAAATGGAAAACCGTGACCCTGCATCCGTCTGTAAAAAACTACGCAGACTTGGAAAAATGGATTGAAATGCAGGCGCAAAGAATGGGTTACAGTCTTTCGGAGCCTTTTCCGTTCCTGATTGAAGGAACGTTGCAGCAAGTGAAATACCACGTGATTGACTGGCAACCGGGTACGGCGCACACAATGGAAAATCACAAGCAGTTTGCTTACAACGGTGTGTTTGCCAACAAACCCGTCAGATTGCTCGGTTTTTACTCAGATCGGCATCATAGCGTATTTACGCATCATGCCACAAACATGCACATTCATGTGGCGGACATTGCCACGCAGACAGTCGGGCATTTGGAAGACATCCAGTTTAATGCAGAAATCAAGCTGCATCTGCCTGAAAAATAATTCGATTCCTCAGACAACCGCCTTTCGACAAAAAATGATGACACAAGTACACTTCGATTTGCAGCCTGTTTTGGAAAACGGCCTTGTGTTGCTAAGGCCGCTCCAACCGGAAGACTTTGAAAACCTCTGCCAAGTGGCTTCCGACCCGCTGATCTGGGAGCAGCATCCGGCCAAGGAACGGGCCACCAGAGACGGATTTACAGTGTTTTTCAACGAGGCGATGGCAACCGGAAGTGCATTCGTCGTCATAGACAAAACAACCGGACAAATCATCGGCACCACCCGGTTTTACCCGGTGAACGAATCGCCAAACGCCATTGAAATCGGCTGGACTTTTCTGGCGCGGGCGTACTGGGGCGGACAATACAACGGAGTCGTCAAAAGACTGATGCTTGACTATGCGTTCAAGTATGTGGACAATGTTCTGTTCTGCATTCACGAACATAACTTTCGTTCACAGAAGGCGGTGGAAAAAATCGGCGGCGAAAGGGTGTACGAACTGGATGGAAAAACCTTGGTGCCGAGAACCACCTCTACGATTGTCTATAAAATCAGTAAAAACACAGAAAAACAATAACGCTGTTGTTAAGAACTGTTATCATCGAAGACGAGCCGCTGGTGGCTAACGACTTGAAGAAAATGCTCGGCGAACTGCTGCCCGATGCACAGCTACAGGGCGTGCTCACCAGCGTAAAAGCCGCCAAAAAATGGTTTGCGGAAAACCCGGAACCGGATTTGGCGTTTGTGGACATTCAACTCGCCGACGGCGTGAGCTTTGAGATTTTTACCCGGACTGATTACCTGCCGGGCGGCCAGGAAAATCCTGTAATCGGCGGAAACACCATTCAGTGTCCGGTCATTTTCACTACGGCCTACAGTGAATACGCCGTTCGGGCCTTCAAGCTCAACAGCATTGATTATTTGCTCAAACCGATTGACCGCGAGGAACTGAAGCTGGCTTTGGACAAATTCCAACGCCTGCGACAGAATATGTCCGTGGATTGGTCGGTACAAATAACCCGATTGCTGAGAGATTTGCAACACAACGAACCGGATAAAAATAAATACAAAGAACGCTTCATGGTGCAGTCGCGGGGCCGCATGTTGCCGGTAAACAGTGCGTCTATTGCGTGCTTTTACCGGGATGAAATTATTTTTCTGATTACGCACGATAATCACAGGCACGTATCAGAATTCAATACGTTGGAAGAATTGGAGAAATTGCTCAATCCGGCGGCGTTTTTTCGGGCCAACCGTCAGTACATTGTTCATCTGAACAGCGTGGACGGTTTCCGCAGCCACGCCACCGGCAAGCTGACGGTCTATCTGAAGCCGCCGCTGGAATTGGAATTGGACATCAGCCGCGAGAAGGCGGTGGCGTTTAAAGATTGGCTGGCAGGAGAAGCTCAATAAAATGATTGTCTGTAGAAGAGGAAGACAAAATACAGATATTGCCAAAATAGCCAGCCGTTTTGGGCAAAAATTTCCCAAAACGCTTTTCTGCATCAGTCGCTCCAACAGAAGCACGTCTGTCAACCGTTCCTGTCTTTGACCACCGCTAAAATCGCTATCGCCAACGTAAGCCCTGCCGACAGCCCCAGCCAAATGCCGATTTGCCCCGTGTCAAAGGCTTGGAACAGATGCACGCCCAGCACGCCGCCCACCAGCGGGCCGACGACCGGAATCCACGCGTAGCTCCAGTCGGACGGGCCTTTGCCTGCAATGGGCAACAGGAAATGCGCCAGCCGGGGGCCGAAATCGCGCACCGGGTTGATGGCGTAGCCCGTCGGCCCGCCCAGCGAAAGCCCGACGGCAACGACCAAGAAGCCGACGATGAGCGGATTCAGCCCGTCGGCAAACCGGTTTGCCCCGATGGCCGACAGCCCCACCAGCAGCACCGCCGTACCGATGATTTCACTAAGCAAGTTGCTGAACGGCCGCCGAATGGCCGGAATGGTGGCGAAAACCCCCAATTTGGCGGCTGCGTCGGGCGTTTTGGCCCAGTGCGGCAGGTAGTGCAGCCACACCACGGTGGCACCGAGCATGGCCCCCAGCAGTTGCCCGGCCAAGTAAGCGGGTACGTCGGCCCAAGCGAATTTGCCTGCCGAGGCCAAGGCGATGGTCACGGCCGGGTTCAGGTGTGCCCCGCTGGCTTGGCCCGCAATGTACACGCCAAACGCCACTGCAAAGCCCCACGCCAAGGTGACCACAATCCAGCCGCCGTTTTCGGATTTTGAGTCTTTCAGCAGCACACCGGCCACTACGCCGCCGCCGAAAATGATGAGCAACATGGTGCCGAAAAGCTCGGCTACGAATGGGGACATAGGCGGGAGAGATGAGTTATGAATGATGAGTGATGAGTAGGCGTTTTGGGCGAAAAATACCCAAAACGCTTTTTTGTCTGTGTCTATTGTCAAGCGTTTTAGGCGTTTTTATCTGAAACGTACAGTAAAAATCAATTTTTACAAGACCTGCATCTTTTGTATTTGCCTCTGTTTCATGGCTTTTTGGCTGAACTTATTTTTTCCTCTAAATAACGTTTGAAATGCGGGTCGTCGTAGCCATCGGTGCCGAGGTGCAGGATGTCGTCGTCGGTCAGGCCGGCTTTGCGGAGTGCTTTTATTAATTGGGCCGTCGCATCCAGGCTGTTTCGCTGCCATTTTTCCGGGTCTCGCCGGAATTTTTTCGTCTCCCGCTCCGGTATCGCCGGATGGCTGTGCTTGTGAAACCACGTACCCGAATTCCAAGTGATTTTGTAATTGGACGGATGAAACAAGTAATTCAAAATGCGTTGTTCGAAAACGTCCCATTTTTCACCGACCGGAATTAAATCGGGCAGGTTGCTGATGTGCCGTTGATACACATCTTGGTGTGCGCCGTGCCAGTCGGGAATGGTTTCGCTGCGGCCCAGGATGTAATCTTCCGTTTGTTGCAGCAACGTTTCGTAGTCAGTCGCAGCGGGGCAATTTTGGTAATCGGGTTGCACATCTTTGGCGCGGGCTTCCGCAAAAAACGCCGCGATTCGACTTTCGGTGAGTGCCACGGGAACAGACGGTTTGAGTTGTCGGACGGAATGGATTGATTTCAGTTTTGCGTTTTGGGCAAAAATCGAAGATGCCGCACGCGGCGGTATTGTCAAATCCCGCAACTGCCTGTCCCGACCATGCCCCCGACCAATCGGGGCAGCCTGCCAAGCCAACGGCATGGGCTTTTGGCTTGCCTGCCACGCACTCGGCGTGGGCGGGGGCGGGAACGGCTAAAACGCAAAGCAAAAAACAGTCGCTTTGCCTGAATTTCGACAAGTAACGAATAAACGGATGTTTTGTCAACAATGCTGGTTTTCGTTTTGGGCAAATTTTGCCCAAAACGAAAATCCCGCAAAAGGCGGGAACGCCACTCGTGCTGCCTTGTCCGCAAACAGAAAGCCCCGAAGCTTTTGACTTCAGGGCTTTGAAAAATCAGTAAATTACAGAAATTTGACAGAAAACGGCTGAAACGTACATCGTTCAAACGAAATATTTGAGCCGGATCACTTCGCGTTCGGTCAGGTAACGCCAGCGGCCGCGCGGCAGGTCTTTCTTGGTGATGCCGGCGTAAACCGTGCGGTCAAGCTTCACGACCTTGTAGCCCAAATGCTCGAAAATACGGCGCACAATACGGTTGCGGCCTAAGTGCAGCGCAATGCCGATGAACTTGCGGTCAGGCGAGACAATGGCGAGGTCGTCCACTTTAGCCAGGCCGTCTTCCAGTTCCACGCCGTCAATGATGGCTTGGTAGTCTTCGGGCGTGATGGGTTTGTCCAGTTCCACCTCATAGAGTTTCTGAATCTCATTCGACGGGTGGGCCAGTTTTTCGGCCAGTTCGCCGTCGTTGGTGAGCAGCAGCAGGCCGGTTGTGTTGCGGTCAAGGCGGCCCACCGGATAAATGCGTTCTTGGCAGGCATCGCCGATCAAATCCATCACCGTGTTGCGTTCTTCCGGGTCGTCGGTGGTGGTGATATAGTCTTTTGGCTTGTTCAGCATCACATACACCATTTTCTCGCGGCTCAACGTGCGTTTGCCGTACTGCACAATGTCGCCGGGCTTCACCTTGAAACCCATTTCAGTCACCACCTTGCCGTTTACTTTTATTTCGCCCGACTCTATGAGTACGTCGGCCTCGCGCCGCGAGCAAATGCCCGCGTTGGCAATGTAGCGGTTCAGGCGCACTTCTTCGTTTTCCGGGTCTGTCTCCTTGGTTTTGCCCCGACCACGGCCGCGTTCTTTCTGCTCGTAGCTTTTCAGGTCGTAGGAGGGAGGCGTGCCGCGTTTGTCGTCGCGTCGGTCGTCACGGCGGTCATTGCTGCGCCGCCCGAAAGGTCGTTCGTTGCGGTCGTCGCGTTTGTCCCGTCCGAACGGGCGTTTTTCGGAGCTGTCGGAGCGGCGTTTGTCGCCCGGCCTCACTTCGTCAAACGAAACATCGTCGCGGCGTTTTCGGTATCCGCCAACCGGCTTGTCGTCGCTGCGTTTGGCGAAGCCGCCACGCCGGTCGCTGCCGCGCCGGTCGTCGCTGCGGTCGTCGTCACGGCGGTAGCTTTTGCGGAAAGGTCTTTCTTCCGGGCCGGAGAGCCGGTTGCGGGACGGACGTTTCTCCGGGTCAAATGGTCTTTCGCTGCGTCGCCGGTCGTCGGACGGACGTTCGTCGCGCCGGAAATCACGCCGGTCGTCGTTGCGGTCGTCGCGGCGGTTAAAAGGACGGTCGCCACGGTCGCTGCGTTCGTCACGTCGGAACGGTTTCTCGCCGCGTTTATCAAAGCTTTTCTTTTCAAACGGACGGTCGTTATCGTCGCGGCGGCGGAAAGATGATTTGCGGTCGGAGTCGCCGGTTCTGTCATCGCGCCGGAAGCCGCGTTTTTCGGGGCCGCTGTCCCGGTCGTCGCGCCGGAAGCCGCGCCGCTCGGTGTTGTCGTCACGCCGAAACGAACGGCGGAAGGGCTTGTCGTCGGAGCGACGGTCGTCGCCGGGCCGCTTGTCGAAGTCGCGGCCTTCGGTTTTCGCTTTGCCGAACGGTTTTTCGTCGCGGCGTTCGCTGCTTGCCTTGCGTTTGTAAGACGGAATGGGATTGTCCCAAGCACGCGGGGTGCGGCGGTTACCGGTTTTGGTTTTGCCGAATCCGTCGCCTTCTTTTTTCTTTGCCATGTTCATGCAGCATCACTGCTGTAGTTAGAGTTATGAATGATGAGTTATGAGTGGGGGCCGTGCTGGTTGACGATTTTGTAGCCCCGGATTGGGTTTTGTATGGAAGGTGAAAAAGTCTGTTTGTCTGAACTGTGATTTTGTCGATTTCCATGACAGAAAAGTGAGCAATCATGTCAATCCGTGAATCATTTGGAAATCAAGGTCTTGACAACAACGTTTTGGGCAATCCCGACTCGTAGGGACGCTTTGTCAGAACTGTGATTCTACGGTGATTTTTGTGATGGGCACGATGGTTCGCTGTTAAATCATGGTAATCCTTGAATCATTTGAAAATCAAGGTTCGGACAGAGGCGTTTTAGGCGAATTTTGCTTAAAACGGCAATGACGAAGTTGAGAAAAACCTAATCCTGTTCTGTTGCCGGCTCGTCGCCCTCCGGCTGAAAGTTTTCCAACGCCGGTGCTGCAATCTCCGGGTTGATTTCGTTTTCCACCGTGGCGAAATCCTTCGGTTGCGGCAAGTCGCGCAGGCTTTGGATGCCGAAGTATTCCATGAACTTCCGGCTGGTGCCGTACAGCAGCGGCCGTCCCACGGTTTCGGCTTTGCCCTTGATTTCAACCAACTCCTTGTCGAGCAGCTTTTGGATGGCGTAGTCGCAGTTTACGCCGCGAATCTGCTCCACTTCAGTTTTGGTGATGGGCTGCTTGTAGGCGATGATGGCCACTGTCTCCAGTGCCGCCGTCGAGAGCCGCTTCTTCGCCGACTGCTTCAGCAAAATCCCGATGCTGGCTTGGTAGGCGGGTTTGGTCAGGAACTGGTAGCCTTCGGCAATGGCGTACACGCCGAATGTGTGTTCGTCGGACTGGTATTTTTCAATCAGGCCCGCGATGGCCGCGTCCACGTCTTCACGGGGCACTTCCGCCCCGAACATTTCCGAAAGGCATTGCACAATGTCGGCCGGACGCACGGGTTGCGGCGAACAGAATATCAATGCTTCGACGTGGTTTTGCAGGAAGTTCACGGGCGGAAACGAATCGGTTGCGAAACAGCCGCGCAAGTTACGGATAAAAGTGGTAAGTCGTGAGTCGTAAGGGGTAAGTTATTTTGGGGCAGAGTGCATGGAGCATGGAGCAGAGTGCATGGGGCAGAGGGCGTTTTGGGCAATTTTTGCTTAAAACGCCGGATTGTCTGAACCATGATTCTTAGGATTAAAGGATTATCTTGATTCAAAAGCGAACCATCATGGCAATCCTTTAATCCTGCGAATCAAGGTTCTGACAACAAAAAGCCCCCTCCTTCGGAAGCCTGTCCCGACGGGTCGGGAGGGGTTGGGGGAGGCCTTAGTTCGATTTCCGAAGTTTCGCTTCGATTGAATGCAGCGTGTGCGGTACGGCGCGGAGACGTTCTTTGGGGATGAGCCTGCCGGTATCCACGCAAACGCCGTAGGTGCCGTTTTTGATGCGGATCATCGCATTTTCGAGCTGTTGGATGAATTTCTGCTGCCGGGCGGCCAGTTGGCTCAGGCTTTCGCGTTCCAGTGAGTCGGCTCCGTCTTCGAGCAGTTTCGAGCTGCCGGTGGTGTTGTCGGTGCCGCTGTCGTTGCGTTTGCTGAGTTGGTTTTTGATGTAACTTAACTCGCTGCGTGCCAAGTCCAACTTCTGGGAGATGATGCCTTCGAACTCGCGAAGTTCATCATCCGAATAGCGCAGTTTCTCTTCGGCGTTGCTCATAGTTGCTCGGGTACTTGAAAGGTGTTTATGATGGGTGAGACTTAGGTAATCTGCTGACAAAAACCGCCTTTTTCAAAAACACGGCGCGAATTACGAGAAAGTTTGTCACATTTCCAACCCGTCCGTTGAGCGGCACAAAGGCCGGTTGCCGCATGTGTTGGCGGTTCGGTTGGGCTTCAAACCCGGCCGTTGGGTTGTATTTGAAGCATTATTGTTGCAATTTTGGCCGCAACCTTACATTGATACCAGACTTGCGCCGAAGGTAAACGCGCCGCCCGACGAGCCATGATATTCGACAAACTGGTTGAAAACGTGCTGCATTACATCGAGTCACGCTTCGAGTTGTTCAAACTGGAAGTGGAGGAGTCGCTTTCGTCGGCCTTGATTGGTTTGATTCGCGGGTCGGTGGTGGCGGTGCTGGGTACGGCAGCGGTGCTGTTCGTAAGTGTCGGGTTGGCAAACCTGCTAAACCATTGGTTGCAAAGCCCTTACGCGGGTTATTTCATCATGGGCGGTCTTTACCTGCTTGTCATGTTTGCCTTGGTGACCGGCCCGGGCGAACGGATGCTGCGGCAAAACGTGGAACGCGGCGTGCAACAGGCTTTTGAGAAACGCCGTAAGAAAACGACGGAGGGAAGTGCGGAGGCCAAAAGCCAGAAGCCAGAGGTGGTCAATGAGTCGTAAGTGGCAAGTCGTAAGTGGCAAGTCGTAAGTGGCAAGTCGTAAGTGTGAGATGAGATTGATCGGCACTCGTAAAGAACGCGTTTTAAAAAAAAAACGCCCAAAACGCTTTGAACCAGACTTCCAAAAAACATCTCAATAAGAAACTTGACCAAAAGCCAACGGCTAACAGCTAATCATTCCAATCCCATGAAAACGAAACCAAGCCTTGCCGACCGGAAGGCCGCAGTAAGCCGCACCACCGAAAGATACAAGAAAGCCATCGAAAGCGAAGTGGACGGCTTGAAGGAAAACGCCGGGCGAATCGGCAAGAATGCTTTGATTATTACCGGAGCTTTGCTTGCCAGCTACTTGGTAGTCAGGCTGTTGGTGGGCAAAGGCAAAGAAAAGCCCAAAAGCAAGCACACCATTTCTGCCGACGAAAACCGTTACCTGCCCGTGGCTCCCGCCCGCCGTGAATCCACGATTGTGAGTTTGATTAAACAGCAAATCGCGTTGTTTTTAATTGCCATTGCCAAAGAACAAATCGCGAAGGCAATCGAGCAACTCCGCCGCAACGAGAAATAACCAGTAATGACACCCAGCGTACTTGAGACACTGCTCCACAACCGGACCACGGGCAAAAAGGCGTTTGCCGTCCTGATTGACCCCGACAAGACCGACGCCCGGCAAACGGCAGCGTTGATGGAACAGGCGGCGTTGCATCCGGTTGATTTTTTTTTCGTGGGCGGCAGTCTCATTGTGGGCAGCGGCATGAACGCCGTCGTCCGTACCATCAAAGAAAACAGCACGGTGCCGGTGGTGCTGTTTCCGGGCAGCAACCTGCACATTGACATGGCTGCCGATGCCATCTTGTTCCTGTCGCTGATTTCGGGCCGCAACCCCGATTTTCTCATCGGGCAGCACGTGTTGGCTGCTCCGATTCTCAAACGCAGCCGTTTGGAAATTTTGCCCACCGGCTATTTGCTCATCGACAGCGGCCGCCAAACCACCGTCTCGTACATCAGCAACACCACGCCCATTCCGCACGACAAACCCGACGTGGCCGCCTGCACCGCCATGGCAGGCGAAATGCTCGGCCTGAAGCTGATTTACCTCGATGCAGGCAGCGGGGCGAAACAACCCGTTTCGACGCGTATGGTGGCAACCGTGCGCCGCACCGTGGATGCCCCGCTGGTGGTGGGCGGCGGCATTACCACGCCTGCCCAAGCCGAGGAACTGCTCCGCGCCGGTGCTGATTTGGTCGTGGTGGGCAACGCCATCGAAACGCATCCGCAACTGCTGGCCGACATTTCTGACCGAGTGGGAGAAATGAACCGACGGAACGCGGAAGTAGGAATGCGGAGAGCGGAATGAGCAGGCAGTGGCGGTAGCAGTTGGCAGTCGGTGGGCGTTTTGGGCAAAATTTGCCCAAAACGCTTTTTTTTACCAAGCACTCAAGACTTAAGACCCAAGACCCAAGACTTGAGTTTGTCGAAAACGGACGGCCCTTCGTCATTGCCCTCGTCACCGATGAGATAGCCGATGGGTTGCAGGGCCGGAATGTGGTCGCACCAGACTTTGGCAATACCCAACAACGGGATGGACAGAATCGCACCAGCGATGCCCCACAACGTGGCCCCCACAATCACCACCAAGATGGTGAACAACGGATGCAGGTGTACTTTTTCGCCTACGATAAACGGTTCCAAAAAATAGTTTTCAATGAACTGCGCCAGCGTGAAAATGACCAGAACGCCCATTACCGCCGAGGAGCCGCCGGAGCCGAACACGCTGAACGCCAGCGACAGCACAAAGCCAATGACATTGCCCACGTACGGAATGATGGAGAATACGGCGGCTAAAATGGCTACCAAAATGCCCTGTTTCACGCCAATGATGGCAAACCCGATGGCATAGAAAACCGCCAAAAACAGCATCAGTAAGAGCCGCCCCAGCAAATACTGCTGCGACACCTGGCTCGATTCGGCCAAGACGCGACCTGCTTCGGGACGTGCCGTCTTGGGAAAAAAATTCAAAATCGATTTCTTGAACTTGTGTCGGTAGTATTGCAGGAAAAAGAAATAAACAAACACCAGCACGAATCCGGCGAAGGTCTCGGTTAGCCCAGTTAGAAAACCGCTGACAACTCCCATGATTTTTCCCGCATCAATCGACGACTGGCCGCCTTGCGGCTGGCCGGGCTTCTGACCGGACTTGCCAGTGGAGTCCTGCTTTCCCAAAAACGGCACCTTGCTGGAAACATACTGTTCAAGCTGTTGCGGCGAAACGCCGGTTTTGTCGGCTATAAACTGCTTGGCTTGCTGGATTTTCGGTGCGAATTTTTCTTTCGCTTTCGGAAAATCGCGAGCCAGCGAACTGAACTGTCCGATGACAATGAACGTCAGTCCGACGAAAAAGCCGATGATGAGGAAGTCGGAGAGCAAGACAGCCAAGACACGATTCACGCCCCATTTTTCGAGCCGCCGCGTCAGGGGCAGCATGAGCATGGCCAGCAACGCTCCGAACACCAGCGGAGCCAACACTACGCGGGCCGCCATCAGCCCGGTGACGGAAAAATAGAGCAGCCCTGCGAACAGAAATGCATACAGCAGAATGTCTTTACCCGAATTTTTCCGGTTTTCGTCAGGCATGGCTGGCTACAGGCTGTTTTGTGGCGTTTGTCCTGTAGCCGGAATAATGAAAAAAAGCATTCCAAGGGAAAGTCGGAAGGCGGATTTCGGAATGCGGAGAGCAGAGGGCAAAGGGCAAAGGGCGTGCGGGAAGGCGTTTTGGGCATTTTTTGCCCAAAACGCCTTTTACAGAAGCGTTTTTCGTAGCATTTTGCTACGAAGTGTTCATTTCGGTAGTCTGTGACTACTCACGCCACGGCGTGACAGGCGGCGCGTAGCGCAACCGGCTCAGTTCACAACGCAGTTTCGTGCTATCGCACGGGTAATCAGAGGCTACCGGCATAAAACTGCGAAGTCGCAGACTTCGCAGAACAAAAAACAAATCAACAAAGGCGTTTTAGGCAAATTTTGCCCAAAACGCCTTTTTCGTTTTTCAATCTTTTCCGAATTCCGCGTTCCCACTTCCGCATTCCGATGTTATGCCGAATTCCGTGCCGCGTTGATGATGCCGAACATGGCCCGCATCACCAATTTCTTGTACGCCTCGGCGTGTTCGGCGGTTTTCGGGTCGTTGCGGTTGAGCATTTGCAAGGCGTACTGCTGGATGGTAATCAGCGGCAACACGATGCGTTCGCGGACGCTGATGGACTGCCGCGTGACGGGGTTGCTTTCGAGCAGCATTTGGCTGCCCGACACTTCCAGCAGCAGCCGTTGCGTGCGGTCGAACTCGGTTTTGAGCATCTGCCACAACTCGCCGAAAGTGGGGTCGTCGGCCATGTAGCGGGTCAGGCTGTAATCCGACTTGGACAACGCCTGCATGGAATTTTCGATCAGCGTGCGGAAAAACGGCGAACGGGCGTAGAGCCGCCGGATGTCGTCGGTGCGGCCTTGCTTTTGCAACTGCTCAATGGCATCGCCGAAGCCGTAGAAGCCCGGCACGTTCTGTTTCATCTGCGCCCAAGACCCCACGAACGGAATGGCTCGCAAATCCTCAAAGCGCAGCTTGTCGTCGCCTTGGCCGCGTTTGGTGGGGCGGCTGCCGATGTTGGTGTCGCCGTAGTATCGCAGCGGAGTCATTTTGTCCAAGTACGGCACGAAAGTCGCGTGGTTTTTCAACCGCAAGTACGACTGGTACGAACATTCGGCCATTTCTTCGAGCAAGGTTTTTTCGCTGTCCGTCAGTTCTTGGCTGCCGTCTTGGAACAAGTGGTTTTCCAGCCCGGCGGTGAACAACCGGCCCAAGTTGAACATGGCCGTTGACACGGTGCCGTAGTTGGAACTGATGGTTTGGCCTTGGATGGTGAGGTGTACTTCCTTGTCTTCGATTTTTTTGCCCAAAGACGCGTAGAACGTGTGGTTGTTGCCGCCGCCGCGACCGGGAGGGCCGCCGCGACCGTCGAAAAACGTGACTTTGATGCCGTGTTGCCGCGAGAGGCCGGTGAGGGCTTCCTTGGCTTGGAAAATAGACCAGTTGGCCCGCAGGTAGCCGCCGTCTTTGGTGCCGTCCGAGAAGCCGACCATGATGGTCTGCTGGTTGCCGCGCCGCGCCAAATGCTGCCGGTAGTACGGGTGGCCGTACAGCGTTTCCATGATCGGCCCGGCGTTTGCCAAGTCGCTTACGGTCTCGAAAAGCGGCACAATGTCCACGGGCACTTCGTCGGTGCGGTGGACGTGCTTCACCAAGGCCAGCACTTCGATTACATTCAGGGCACTTTGGCAGTTGCTGATCACGTAGCGGTGGCAGCCGTCGTGGCCGTTGCGGGCTTGGATGTCGCCGATGGCCCGCACCGAGCCGATGATGTCGCGGGTGGTGGGGTCTTCAAAATCTGCTTCCTTCGGCTCTATTTGCAGCGACAGCAGGAAGTCAATGCGGCGTTTTTCGTCCCACTGGTGGTAGTCTTTCAGCGAGAAAACAGGCACCTGTTTTTCGAGACGGCCCAGGATTTCGTTCCAGGCGGCGGTGTGCTTGCGGCTGTCCTGCCGGATGTCCAGCGTAGCGAAATGAAACCCGAACAGTCGCACTTTGAAGATGAATTCGTCGAGCAGGTCAAGGAACAGGCCGTCGTGCTGTTTGAGCAAGATTCCGCGAGCGGCAGTGAGGTCGGCCAGCAGTTCGTCGGCGGTGTGGTATTTGTCGTCCTTGTCTTCGCCCGATGCGTAGATGCTGTTGTTGAGCTTGGTTTCGGCTTGAGCGATGTAGTCTTCCACGCCGTTGAACGTGAACCGCCGTTTCAACGTCTTGATGTCGCGGTAGTAGCTGCGCAGCACCGTGCGCCGCAGGTGGTCGGCCACTTTGCGGGTGATTTCGGGCGTGACGAACGGGTTGCCGTCGCGGTCGCCGCCGGGCCAGAAGCCGAGCCGGATGAGCCGGTGGAACGGCCACTCGAACACGTCGGCCCGGAGGCCGCGCACCAGTTTGAGCAGAATGCGCGGTATGGCGTTGTAAAACACCCTTTCCAGAAACCAGCACAGGCTCACGGCTTCGTCGTAGGGCGTGGGCTTGGCCTGGTTGATGAACCCGGTCTTGCCCAATTGCTGCAGCAAGTTGTTGATTTCGGCGAAGTCGTTGTACCGGATGGCCCGCTCCAAGTCGTTGATGATAGTCAGTACTTTGCCGGGATAAAACTGCGTCGGGTGGGCCGTCAACACGATGCGCACGCAGTAGTCACTGAGCTTTTCCATCAGCTTCGCCCGAATTTCCGCGTTGTCAAGCCGGTTGAGCAGGTGCCGGATGGAGCCTTTGCCTTCCGGCTCGTGGGTTTGCTCAAAGGCCGCGTCTTCCACCGCATCGAACAACACCACTTGCCGCTCAATGTACTGGATGAAATTGAACAGCAAATCAAGCCGCTCGCGTTCGGAGGCTCCGTCGAGGTGTTCGTCAAAGAAATGGTCAACGATTTGCTGCGGACTCCAGCCTTTGGCAAGGCCTTCCTCGCTGTGTTGCGTGAGCAACGGCAGCAGTGTGCCCGTGCGGTAAATGCCCCGGAACGGCAGGCTCAGGAACAGGCTGTTGTAGATGTTGTACTTGGTGACAACGGCATCTTGATACTGATTGGACATGGGGCGGTGCGGGAAATTTTATGGCTATGGTTCGCTGCGTGCAAAAATAATATTTGGCACAAAGGTAATCATGAAGTACGATTTACGAGGTACGAAGTACGATTTTCAGGTCAGAGGTCAGTAGGGTGTTTTGGGCAAAATTTGCCCAAAACGCTTTGACGAAAAACAAAAAGCCTTCGCTGTTGAGCAAAGGCTTGTATTCGGATGATTGCCCGGCCATGTTCAGTCCTTTTCAGAAGCCGGTTTGTCCGCCAATTTATTGATGACCTCTTGTTTCAAGTCGAGCAAGCCTTTTTCAAGGCTTTTCAGTTCAGTATCCAAGAATGCATCAAGTTCGCGGGCTTCTTTTAACAAAGCCT
>JALOMD010000259.1 GCA_025455595.1 Cytophagales bacterium
GCAAAGCCCTCACCCCCGTCCCCTCTCCCGAGGGAGAGGGGTGCGCCTTACGATAAGCTTGGGTATCTGTCCCAAACGAGTCTGTATGCAAGGCTCGTTCGGTTGAAGAGTCACCCCTCTCCCTCGGGAGAGGGGACGGGGGGTGAGGGCTTTGCGGCGTTTTGACCATTTTTCGCCCAAAACGCTCCTTCCCGATTTCAATGAGCCGCCCTTTGGCGCGGGCGAAGATACCGTTTTTTGCGGATTCGGCGGACGGTTGGCCGCGCCGCCGGGCGGGCCGTTCGTTTTTTCGACGGCTTTGGGTTTTTTGCTACGCTTTAACGCTTATTTTTAGGCCCGCAACGGAAAAAAATGCGGACTTCGGAAATCGAAGATTGACTGCGTCGAACTTGCGTTTCGGCGAAGCTGACACGGAAAGAAAAATCAAAAAGCGTTTCGGGCAAAAATGCTTGAAACGCCTTTTCGCTTTCATTCCGAAATCCGCCTTCCGCAATCGGAATTCCTGGTTATTCACTCATTTACTCATTCTATCATTCACTCATTGTGTAATCCATGACAGAACAAGAAGGCAGAAGCCGCGTGGTGATTGAACACGTGCAACCGCAAATCAACGGCGGGCGTTTCCCAATCAAGCGGACAGTCGGCGAGAAAATGACCGTGGTGGCCGATGTCTTTGCCGACGGCCACGACGAGGTGCGGGCCGTGCTGTTGGTGAAACACGCCACTGAACCCGACTGGACGGAAGTGCCGATGACCTTCCAAGGCAACGACCGTTGGGAAGCGGTTTTCACGCCCGAAAAACGCGGCATGTACGAATACACCGTGCAAGGTTGGGTGGATCACCTGCTTACGTGGCAAAAAGGACTGAAAAAGAAATTCGAGGCCGGGCAAGACGTGGGCGTGGAACTGCTCATCGGGGCCAACTGGATCGAAGACGCAGCCGCCCGCGCCCCCAAAGCCGAGGCCAAGCAACTCCGCGACTGGGCCGCCCAACTGCGCACCGAAACCGACCAAGCCGCCGGGGTGGCATTCGCCCTCGGCAACCAAGTGTCGCAGTTGGTGGAGGCGTATCCCGACAAGCAGTTTGCCAGCCTCTACCACCGCACACTGCTCATGGAGGCCGAACGGAAAAAGGCGTTGTTCAGCACGTGGTACGAGTTTTTCCCGCGTTCGGCCTCGCCCGAGCCGGGCCGCCACGGCACGTTCAAGGACTGCGAAGCATTGCTGCCGCGCATCGCCGAAATGGGCTTCGACACCATTTACCTGCCGCCCATCCACCCAATCGGCGTATCGAACCGCAAAGGGGCCAACAACTCCGTTACCTCGCAGCCCGGCGAGCCGGGTTCGCCGTGGGCCATCGGTGCTGCGGAAGGCGGCCACAAGTCCATCCATCCCGAACTGGGCACGGTTGCGGATTTCGTCGGCTTCGTGAACAAGGCCAAGGAATTCAACATCGAAATCGCCCTGGACGTGGCCCTGCAATGCTCGCCCGACCACCCGTACGTGAAAGAACATCCGCAGTGGTTCCGCTGGCGGCCCGACGGCACGGTGCAATACGCCGAAAACCCGCCCAAAAAGTACCAAGACGTGCTACCGATCAACTTCGAGACAGAGGATTGGCAGAACCTTTGGAACGAGCTGAAAAGCATCTTCGAATACTGGATTGACAAAGGCGTGTACATGTTCCGCGTGGACAACCCGCATACCAAGTCGTTTGTGTTCTGGCAGTGGTGCATCGCGGAAATCCGCCGCGACTACCCCGATGCCATTTTCTTGGCCGAGGCGTTCACCCGGCCCCGCGTGATGGAGCAACTGGCCAAAATCGGCTTCAACCAGTCGTACACGTACTACACTTGGCGCAACACGCAGCTGGAAATCAAGCAGTACATGACCGAACTGACGAAAACTGACATGCGGGAATACTACCGGCCCAACTTCTGGCCCAATACCCCCGACATCCTGCCCGAAATGCTGCAACAAGGCGGCGAGTCGGCGCACATCTCGCGGTTGGTGATGGCCGCCACGCTGTCGTCGAACTACGGGTTGTACGGGCCGGTGTATGAGTTCGGCATCAACGCGCCGATGCAAATCGGCAAGGAGGAGTACTACGATTCGGAAAAGTACGCGGTACAGCATTGGGACTGGAACCGCCGCACCAAAATCCGCGACGTGATGACGCGCATCAACCGCGTTCGCCGCGAAAACGCCGCCTTGCAAACCACTTGGAACATTGAGTTCGGCGAGACGGACAACCAGCAACTGCTCTGCTACGCCAAAGTGGACGACATGCGCAGCAACAAAATGCTGATCGTCGTGAACCTCGACCCGCACCACGTGCAATCGGGTTGGATCAAGGTGCCGGTGCAGTTCTTGGGCCTGTCGGCAGGCTCGGCCTACACCGTCAACGACCTGATGACCGACACCCGCTACCAATGGCACCACGAATGGAACTACGTGGAACTGCACCCCGGCGTAATGCCCGTCCACGTGTTCAGGATTGAGTGAACTTGAAGTACGAAGTGCGATTTACGAAGTACGAATTTAAGGTCAGAGTTAAGAGGTCAGAAAAAGGCGTTTTGGGCGAAATTTGCCCAAAACGCCCGCCTGAGATTTTGATTTCCAAAGTCCGTTACAATGGCTATATTCGTAACTGCAGCGTCGCCAAAATGAGAGAATTATGAGAACAGTTTCTTTGGAAATCACCTCCGACGAGGACGAGGAGTTTGTGATGAGTATTTTGCGGGCATTGGAACAGAAAAAACTGATTCAACTGTCGAATGCGCGGCTTTTGGGGTTGCCGGGCGGCCCCATGTCGGTCGAGACGGCAAACGCTGTATTGACAGAGGCGGAGGCGGGCAAATCATTCACGGCCGAAGAAGCCCGGAAATACCTGCGCAAATGACCGTTTCGGGAAAAGAGCCTGTTTTCAAGCAAAGTTTTTTGGACGCTTTGTATGAAATACAACAATACCTTGAGTCTGTCAAGCCCAAAAAAGGACATCACTTTGTTGACGACCTGTTCGATTTTTGTTTTGACACCATCGTCAACCATCCTTTCGCCGGAAGAGAATGTGAATGGAAGGCAACGCCGGACAAAGCCTATCGCCGCGCGGTTTTCAAGAAGGACTACTTGGTCGTTTACAAAGTAACCGATACCCAAGTCATTCTGCTGCTGATTTACCACACCAGTCGAGACCCGTCGAACCTGCGTCTGGAAAACGATTGAATGGGGACTCGAACACAGTTTATAGCACAGGCGTTTTGGGCAAATTTTGCCCAAAACGCCAATTCATAATTCTGAATTCTAAATTGCATTCGTACCTCATACTTCGTAGATCGTACTTCTACTTGATGGTTGCCGCCACTTGCAGCGACGTGTCCAAAAACACGATGCGCGGGTTGGCATTCCGTTCGAGGTGCGTGACGGCATCGTTCAGGTAGCCGTAGAGCCGCTCGGCCTTTTCGGCGTTCATCACCTTGGCAAAGCCCTGCACAAACGTCATTTCCTCGCCTTCGAGCCGCACCAAGTCCGGCTCGTTGAACGTATGCACCAGCGACTCCCGCACCATGCTAATGCCGTAAAGCAACACGTTTTTCTGCGCCTCGCGCGGCAAAGCGGCCAGTTTGTCGGCATTCTTGACCAAGTCGGCCAGCCGTTTTTCAGCTTGGAAACACAGTCGCATCCAGTCGCGGAACAGTTCGTGCTGGTCATTCTTCACCTCGTTCGCCAGCCGCAAAGCCTCATTCAGGTTTCCGTCGGCCAAGTAGGCAATCTGCGCGGAACGGGTTGGGTCGGCCAGTTGCCGGTCGGTTAGCGTCTGGGCTATTTCCCGGTCGGTGAAAGCCCGCACCCGCACCAGTTGCGTCCGCGACAAAATGGTGGTCAACAGGCGGTTAGGGTCTTGGCTGACGAGCAAAAACAGCGTCTTGGGCGGCGGCTCCTCCAAGATTTTCAGCAAGGCGTTGGCCGAAGTTACGTTGAGCAGTTCGGGCAGCCACAGCAGCAGCACTTTGTATTCGGCTTCGTAGGGTTTCAGGCTCAGGCGTTGGATGATCTGCCGGCTTTCTTCTGCCGAAATCTGCGGCTGCCGGTTTTCGGTGCCGATGTGGTTCAGCCAGTCGGTCAGCGAGGCGTAAGGGTTGGCTTTGAGGAAAATCCGCCAGTCGGGCAGGAAATTTTCGCTGAGCGGGTCTTTGGTGATTTTCTTGGTGGCGGCCACCGGAAAAATCTGGTGCAAGTCCGGGTGCGCCAGCTTGCCGATTTTGCTGCACGCCGGGCACACGCCGCACGCATCGGCAGTGCCACGGTTTTCGCAGTTGACGTAGGTGGCGTAGGCCCACGCCAAGGCCAAGTTGCCGCTGCCTTCGTTGCCGAAAAACAACTGCGCGTGGTGGACATGCCCCGTCTGCACCGACTGCACCAGCGTGTGCTTCAATTCGTCCAGTCCGGGGATGTCTCTGAAAAGCATGGGTTTATGGTTGAATGGTTGTATGGTTAAATGGCTGATTGCAGGCGTTTTGGGCGATTTTTGCCCAAAACGCCTGTGCGTCGTCGTTTCCACCGGGCGATGCCCGGTGCCGGAATATTCCGCCCTTTCAGGGCAAAAAGGTGTTTTAGCCGTTTTTGCCCAAAACGCCGCTTCGTGCTTCGGATTGCAAATCCGAGACAGCTTGGTTCGGGATTGCAAATCCCGAACAGCATTGGTTGAATGGTTGATTGTTGATTGGGCGTTTTAGCCGTTTTTTGTCCAAAACGCCTTTTCAATTCTGAATTCATAATTCTAAATTCTGAATTGGAATCGTACCTCTATTTGTGTGTCAGTTTGAAAACGTGCGTCAGGATTTGGCGGTCGGTGTCTGTCAGCGGCAGGTTGCGGCGGGCCAGCACCCGTTCGGCGGTGGCAAGGGCTTTGTCCAAGCGGTAAACCTCCAGTCCGGCGGCCCCGCCCCACGTAAACGACGGCACGTGCCGGGGCGGAAAATCGCCACCGAACACGTTGGCACTCACGCCCACCACCGTACCGGTGTTGAACATCGTGTTGATGCCCGCCTTCGAGTGGTCGCCCATGACCAAGCCGACGAACTGGCGGCCCGTATCCACGAAGTCGTTGTGCGCATAGCTCCATTGCTTCACCGTGCCGTAGTCGTTCTTCAGGTTCGAGTTGTTGGTGTCGGCACCGAGGTTGCACCATTCGCCCAGCACCGAGTTGCCCAGGTAGCCTTCGTGGCCTTTGTTGCTGTGCGCAAACAGCACACTGTTGCTGATTTCGCCGCCCACCTTGCAATACGGCCCCACCGTGATGTCGCCGCGCAGCTTGGCACCGAGGGCCACCACGCTTTCGGTACCGATGGCAAACGGCCCCCGGATGATGCTGCCTTCCTGAATGTCAGCGTCTTTGCCGATGTAGATCGGGCCGGTGTCGGCGTTGAGGATGCAGGCCCGCACGCGGGCACCGGGTTCCAGAAACACTTGTTCGGGATTGTACACCACCGTGTGCCGGTCGGCGA
>JALOMD010000260.1 GCA_025455595.1 Cytophagales bacterium
TGGTCGGTTTGCTGGTGTTCGATGCCCGCGTATAGGTCTTCCTCGTTTTCGCGCACAATCACCAAGTCCATTTTCGGGTGCAGCGTGTCCACGAACGGATGATAGGCTTGCACCGGACGCACGTTGGCGTACAGGCCCAAGGTTTTGCGGGTGGTTACGTTCAGGCTTTTGTAGCCGCCGCCCTGCGGGGTGGTGATGGGGGCTTTCAGGAATACCTTGGTGCGGCGCAGGCTCTCCCAAGACGAATCCTCGATGCCGGCCGTAACGCCGCGCTGGTAAACTTTCTCGCCGATTTCAATCACTTCCGGCTCGATTTGCGCCCCGGCGGCATCCAAGATGCGCAACACGGCTTTCATGATTTCCGGCCCGATGCCGTCGCCGTAGGCTACTGTGATATGGGTTTTGCTGGACATGGTCAATTTTGAATGATTGAATGGTTAAATTGCTGAATGGTTGATTGAGGCGTTTTGGGCGAAAAACGGCTAAAACGCTTGGAGTCTAACCTTTGGCAAAGTTCAAAACTTTGCCAAAGGTGTCACGGCAGGTGCGTTTTGAGCAAAAAATGCCCAAAACGCTTTTCCGCAATCATTTCGCCCTCCCCTTGGGGAGGACCGGGGTGGGGCCTCCTTTGCGGTTCAAATTACCGATTCCTTTTTGGGAAAAACAACGGATTTTTCTTCCTTTGGCAACTCAACTTACGCTTCATCAACGTGTACTTAACGGCGCAGCCGCGCCTTATACCCAACAAGCATGACCAATCTTGACAATTTGGCCGTCAGCCAGCAAGACGGCATCCTGACGGTAACCGTCAACCGGCCCGACAAACTTAATGCATTGAGTATCAAAACGCTGGAAGAACTCAAAACGGTGATGCAGCACGTTTATGACACCCCGGCGGTACGTGGCGTGGTGGTTACCGGGGCGGGTGAAAAGGCGTTTGTGGCTGGTGCCGACATAGCGGAGTTTACCGGAATGAACGAGGTGAACAGCCGCAAGTTTGCAGAAAACGGGCAAGAGATTTTCGCCATGATTGAAAATTGCCCCCGGCCTGTAGTGGCAGCCGTCAATGGTTTTGCGCTGGGCGGCGGCTGCGAACTCGCCATGGCCTGCCACCTGCGCGTGGCGGTGGAAACGGCCAAGTTCGGGCAACCGGAGGTAAACCTGGGCATTATTCCCGGTTACGGCGGCACGCAACGGCTCACGCAATTGGTGGGCAAGGCGAAGGCATTGGAATGGATGATGACCGCCGACATGGTGCCTGCCACCGAAGCACACCGCCACGGGTTGGTGAACCACACAGTGCCCACACAGGCCGACTTGATGCCGAAGACGTTGGAAATCCTGAACAAGATTCTGAGCAAAGCCCCGGTAGCTATTGAAATGGTGATTGGCTGTGTGAACGCGGTATATAATAAAGGAGAAAACGGCTACCAAACCGAGGCCAACGCCTTCAGCATCTGCTGCAAAACGGAGGATTTCAAAGAAGGCACCAAAGCGTTTTTGGAGAAACGTCCGGCGCGTTTCCAAGGAAAGTGAATTCAATTCAGAATTATGAATTCAGAATTCAGAAAGCGTTTTGGGCATTTTTTGCCTAAAACGCCGCGTGTCGTGGCAACCTGTCCCGACCTGTCGGGATGACTGAGACGCAATGAATCGTGGGCATTACCTGGGTCATGCCACGACTATTTTCCTCACCGATTTGAAAACTTCACCGAGCCGTTTTGGACGGGCCCTCCGATTAAGGGATTTCGCAATTTTTGCCCAAAACGCCCAGACGCGAAAAGCACTTGCAAGCGTGATTACAGACTTGGCAAGTCTTCAAGACTTACCAAGTCCGCGCCTGTGCCCGGCCGAGCCTGCGACCAGCGGATAACACCTACAACTCGCAATGACGTTTTTTTCTTGAAGTGTTTTAAGCAAGATTTGCCCAAAACGCTTTTCACTTCCTGCCAACTGCCTCTGCCTAACTTTTTTCTGACCTCTGCTCTCTGACCTCTGAACTTCTTTCCATGTCCATTCTAAAGAAACTGGCCAGCGAGGCGGCTCTGTACGGGCTGCCGAGCATCGTAGGCCGGTCGGTGTATTTTTTGCTGGTGGCCCTGCACACGCGGGCTTTCGCCCCCGCCGAGTCGGGGGTGCAGGCGGAGTTGTTTGCCTACGTGGCGTTTTTGCAGGTCGTGTACACGTTCGGCATGGAAACCTCGTTCTTCCGTTTTGCCAGCCGCGACAACTCGAAACAATACTACAATCTCATTCTCAGCGCAGTAATTGCCGTTTCGGGGGCGTTCACGCTGTTTTTCGTCTTGTTTGCCACGCCGCTCATCAACCTGCTGGGCTATCCGGGCCGCGAGTCTTATTTGATTATGCTGGCCTTGGTGGTGGCTCTCGACGGCATTGTTGCCATCCCGTTTGCGCGGCTCCGGCTCGAACGCAAGCCCCGGCGGTTTGCGTTTGTGCGCATGGCTAACATATTATTAAATGTGTTGCTCAACGTTTTCTTCCTGCTTTTCTGTCGTGATATCCACGCGGGCCGTTACCTGACGTTTTTGCAACCGGTCGTCAACGTCATTTACAAGCCCGAGTTCGGGGTCGGCTATATTTTTCTGGCAAACCTCATCGCCAACCTTGCGTTCATTCCGCTGTTGTGGGATTTGTTCAGCGACTTCCGCTTCCGGTTCGATGCGGCGGCTTTTCGTCCGGTGTGGCTTTATGGCTACCCGATTTTGATCATGGGCCTTGCCGGGGTGGCCAACCAGATGTTTGACCGGCTCACGCTGAAAGCCCTGCTGCCCGACGGCTTCTATCCGGGCCGCAGTTCGGAAGCGGCTCTGGGCATTTACGCCTCGTGCTACAAACTCTCTGTTTTGATGAACGTGGTGGTGCAGGCATTCCGCTACGCCGCCGAGCCGTTTTTCTTCTCCCAAGCCGCCGACAAAAACGCGCCGGGTACTTTTGCGCTGGTAATGAAGTGGTTCATCATCGCCTGCTGCGTGCTGTGGGTGGGCATCAGCCTGAACCTCGACTGGCTGGCTCCGATGTTCCTGCGCCAGCCCGCGTACCTGGAAGGCTTGGCCGTGGTGCCGGTGCTGCTGCTGGGCAACCTGCTGCTGGGCGTTTACTACAACCTTACGGTGTGGTTCAAACTTACCGACCGCACCCGATACGGCACATGGCTCACGTTTTTGGGGGCCGGGGTCAACATTTTGCTGAACATTATGCTCATTCCGGTCATCGGTTACATGGGCTGCGCCGTGGCATTCTTGCTGTCATGCGCCGCCATGACGGTGGCGTGCTACCTGCTGGGCAACAAGTATTTGCCGGTGCCGTATTCGCTGCGTTCGGCGGGGTTTTACGTGGGCAGCGCGGCGGTGCTGGTGTTCGGCCTGGGCGGCGTTTCGGTAGGCTCGCCGTTGACGACGGCTTTTTTCCAGATGGCCGTGGTGGTGGCATACGTGGCTGCGGTGGTGTATTTCGAGAAGGTTCCGATTGCCAAGCTCAACCTGCGGCGGCGGTGAATTATGGACTGAAGTCAGGGGAACGGGTGCCTTTAGGACAGCCGCACGTGCGTTTTGGGCAAAATTCGCCAAAAACGAACAGACCAGTGCAACATCAGTTATGAAAAGACGTTTTCGATGCCTCGGCTTCGCTTTGCGCAAAAACCTTCCCATATTCGCACGATTCTCTCATTCAATCATTCGTTCATTCAATCATTGGCAATGGAAACGGCAATCAGACAGAAAATCGACACTTGGCTTGCGGGCAATTACGACACCGAAACCAAGGACTACCTGAACCGGCTGCTCACCGACAACGACGAAGCCGAACTCAGCGACGCGTTCTACAAAGACCTCGAATTCGGCACGGGCGGGCTGCGCGGCACCATCGGCATCGGCACCAACCGGATGAACAAATACACCGTGGGCATGGCGACGCAGGGCTTGGCCAACTACCTGAAAAAGACCTATCCGAGCGAAGAAATCCGCGTGGCCATTGCCCACGACAGCCGCATCAAAAGCGACGAATTCGCCCAAATCACCGCCGACGTGTTCTCGGCCAACGGCTTCCGCGTATTTCTGTTTCCCGAACTGCGCCCCACGCCCCAGTTGTCGTTTGCCGTGCGTGAGTTGAAATGCCATTCGGGCGTGGTGATTACGGCCTCGCACAACCCCAAGGAATACAACGGCTACAAAGCCTATTGGAACGACGGCGGGCAGGTGATTGCCCCGCACGACAAGAACATCATCGCCGAGGTAAAGAAAATCCGGTCGGTGGACGAGGTGAAATTTGCCGGAAACGCCGCATTGATTGAGAAAATCGGCCCGGAACTGGACGCGAAATACCGCCGGATGATTATCGGCAACACAGTATTCCCGGACGTAATCAAGCGGCAAAGCGACTTGAAAATCGTCTTCACGCCCATCCACGGCACGGGCATCACGCAGGTGCCGCAAGTGCTGGCCGAGATGGGTTTCACCAACGTCCACATTGTAGAGGAACAAGCCCAGCCCGACGGCACTTTCCCGACGGTCGTCTATCCGAACCCGGAGGAACACGAAGCCATGAGCCTTGCCCTCAAGAAAGCCGCCGAACTCGATGCCGACCTCGTGATGGCAACCGACCCCGACAGCGACCGGGTGGGCATCGGCGTGAAAAACCACCACGGCAAATGGCAACTGCTCAACGGCAACCAAACCGGCAGCCTAATCATCTACTACCTGCTGCAAGCGTGGAAACAGGCGGGCAAAATCACGGGCCGCGAGTTTGTGTCCAAGACCATCGTGACCACCGACCTGATTGACAAAATGGCCGCCGACTACGGCGTGGAATGCCCCAACGTGCTGACGGGCTTCAAGTACATTGCCGCCAAAATCCGCCAGTACGAAGGGCAGAAACGGTTCATTGCGGGCGGCGAGGAAAGCTACGGCTACTTGGTGGGCGACGCCGTGCGCGACAAGGATGCCATCGCCTCGTGCGCCATCATCGCCGAACTGGTGGCCCACGCCAAAGAAAAGGGCATCAGCCTGTTCGACATGATGCAGGAGATGTACCAGAAGTACAATTTCTATTACGAGACGCTGATTTCGCTGACCAAGAAAGGCCAGTCGGGAGCCGAGGAAATCAAGCGGATGATGAACGATTTTCGCAACAATCTGCCCAAAACGGTAGCCGGCTCGCCCGTGGTGCGCCTGATTGACTATGAGCAACGCCAAGACCGCGACCTTGCCACGGGCAGCGTCCGCGAGCCGGAGTTGGAGAAATCGGACGTGGTGCAGTTCATCACCGCCGACGGCACCAAAGTCTCGGCCCGCCCGTCAGGCACGGAGCCGAAAATCAAGTTTTACGTGTCGGTGAACGAGCCGCTCACGCGCAAGGAGGATTTTGACGCAGTGTTCGAGAAGCTGAAAGCCAAGGTCGCCAAAATCACCGAGGAGTTGAATCTGCGGTGATTCTGCACCAAAGCGTTTTGGGCAATTTTTGCCCAAAATAATTGCGGCTGGTTAGGATGGCGGTTTTCACGTCTTCTTCGCTGCCTTCATAGGCTTTGTCTTCCACTTCAATGCAAGTCGGGCCGCGATACCGCACATCCGTGAGGGCGGTGAAAAAGCCGCGCCAGTTCACATCGCCGAGGCCGGGTAGTTTGGGCGAGTGGTATTCCAGCGGATTGGCCATAATGCCCACGCGGTTCAGTTTGTCGCGGTAGAGTTTCGCGTCTTTGAGGTGAATGTGGTGCAGGCGGTGTTTGTAGTCGTAAATCGGGCGGATTTCGTCCATCATCTGCCAGATCAAATGCGACGGGTCGTAGTTGAGGCCAAACGCCTCGCTGGGGATGATTTCAAACATCCGATCCCACACGGCGGGACTGATAGCCAGGTTTTTGCCGCCGGGCCATTCGTCGTTGGTGAAAAACATCGGGCAGTTTTCGATGCCGATTTTCACGTTGTTTTCCTCGGCCACTTTGACAATGCCCGGCCACACGTCAGCGAAGGTTTTGAGGTTTTCGGAGATACTATTTTTTGGGTCGCGGCCAATGAACGTATTGACCACCGGAACGCCCAGCTTGGCCGCTCCACGAATGACGGCTTTGATGTGTTCGCGGTAAAACTCGGCTTTTTCCCGATCGGCATCCAGCGGATTGGGGTAATAGCCCAGCCCGGAAATGAACACGCCCGACTCGCGGCATTTCTGCTGAATGGCTTGAATGGCAGCCGCATCCAACGCGCCTACGTCAATGTGCGTGACACCGGCGTAGCGGCGGGTATCGGCGTTGCCGCCTGGCCAGCACATCACTTCCACACATGCAAAGCGGTTGGCCGCCGCAAAATCAATGACTTCGTTGAAAGACTTGTCAGCCAGAATAGCACTGACGAAACCTAAGTTTAGCATGAATTCTAAATGAGTAAGGGTTTTTACTTTTTGGAAGATACTATTTTTCAATCACTTACAGAGTGTCTGTTTAGGATAATTGAAAATGCTCAAAGCGGCGTTAGGTTTGGGTCGCCAAACTTAAACCCTAACCACCCCGATGAGCATTCTGGGCAAAGATACGATTGTCGAGCATATCGTGCCGTTGTTACCGACAGCCAAACGCGGCAAAAAACTCTCCCTGACCGAAAAGGTCAGCTTGGTGGAAGCGATTTTCTACCGATTGAAAACCGGCTGCCAATGGCGGGAGCTACCCGTCAAACTGTTTTTCGACAAGCCCTACAGCATCCACACGGTGTTTTATCATTTCAACCAGTGGAGCAAGCAAGGCGTTTGGAAAGACCTCTGGCTCCACCTGCTCGATACCCACCGACGGCAGTTGGACCTGAGCAGCGTGCAACTCGACGGCAGCCACAGCCGCTGCCACAAGGCACGCGAAGCGGTCGGTTTCCAGCACCGCAAGGCCGATGAAAGCACCAACCTTTTGTTCCTGGGCGACAACCGGGGCATCCTGTTGGCGGTCTGTGAGCCGCTCAGCGGCCAACACCATGACTTGTTCGAGATCGAAGCCCATTTCGGACAACTGCTGCTGATGCTGCAAGCGGCCGGGATTGCCACCGATGGCTTGTTTTTGAACGCCGACGCGGGTTTCGACAGCCAAAACCTGCGCCAGTTGTGCGAAAGCGAGGGCATCGTGGCCAACATTGATTTCAATCCGGCGCACGCCAGCCCCTGGGATCGGGAAGAGTACTTCGATCCCGAACTCTACAAGCGGCGCACCCAGATTGAGCGGGCCTTCGCCATCCTGGACGGCTTCAAGGCATTGTTGGTACGCTATGAGGCTACCGCCCGCAACTGGTTTTGCTTGAATCTGATGGCTGTTTGTGTGTATTTCTTGCGTAAAGTCATACCTGTGAAATTACCTTAAACAGACACA
>JALOMD010000261.1 GCA_025455595.1 Cytophagales bacterium
CGCTCGACAACCAGCAGGCCCGCCAGATGGACAACGACGCAGAGGCCCTCCTGAACAACAAACCCCTGCTGGTGCCCGGCGAGGAAGGCTTGCGCGACATCCGCGTGGTGGAGGCCATTTACGCCGCCGCCAAGTCGGGAAAGCAGGTGAAAATTTAGGTCAGAGGTCAGAGGCGTTTTGGGCAAAAATTGCTTAAAACGGCTGGTTGTCAGAACCATGGTTCGTAGGATTAAGCGATTGCTCTGATTGAACAACTTGTTTTCTCTGTAATTTTACAGAAAATCAAGGCGATCCTTTAATCGTACGAATCATGGTTCTGACAGGCGTTTTGGGCAAAAAATAGCCGAAACGGCAAACCGAAACAGAATGTAACTATTCCTCATAGACAGGCTAATACAAATCACGCAGGTTTGCTCTATCAGAAACCGTACACAGAGAACCGCGTGAGGGATTCTTTTACCAACCGGCATCACCACTAAACCGCTTCAACCGATGAAACGATTGACCATCTTCGCATTTGCATGCTTGTCAGTCTTCGCCCATGGACAAGTGAACTCAAAAATCGGCACGCCTGCGCCAGACATGGCATTTGAAAAAATAGTTAATTACAGCCGAAATCAAGCCTCACTGTCCGACTTCAAGGGCAAAACAATCATTTTGGATTATTGGGCCACTTGGTGCGGCCCTTGTATCAAATCGCTCCCTCACTTGGCGGAGTTGCAAGAAAAATTCGGCGACCAATTACAAGTCTTGACCATAACCGATGATTCTGAGGAACGCATCAATCAGTTCCTAACCAAACAGACATTGAAACTTCCTGTTGCGATTGATGAAAGAAGAAAGCTGGCCTCTGTTTTTCCGCACCGGTCAATTCCTCACACAGTAGTCATAGACAACAAGGGAATTGTCAAAGCCATTGCCACTTCATCAGAGATTACAGAAGAAGTGGTTAAAAAGGCGATTTCGGGTGGAGAAATAGACCTGAAAGAGAAGAAGGATGTGATGGATTTTGACCCGTCGCAGCCGCTTTCCGGAAACAGTAATTTCCTCTATCAAATCACCATCACGCCGTTCCAAGAAGGCTTTCCGTCTTTCTCAAACCCCAACGGCGGCGAGAGTGTCTATCAAAACCGACGCATCATCGCCACCAACCTTGCCGCCAGAACCTTGTTTGAAATAGCCTACCAATTTCCGGTTTCTATCAGAACGATCATGGAAGTGAAAGAACCTGACAAATTCAAATGGAGCAAGAAAAACGCCATTTGCTTCGACCTGATTGTACCGGAAGAGTTGGCCCAGCAAAGGTTTGAAATCATGAAGCAACACTTGACCAACTATTTCGGACTGAAGGCGGAAATTCAAGAGCGGAACAGACCTGTAAAAGTGCTGAAACTGATTAATGCAAAAGACAAAGTGTCTTTGAAACAGTCGTCGGGCAATACGGAAACCTTTGCCAGTTACGGAGGCAGGGGACTCAAAATGGAGAACTCACCCATTGGGACGCTTGCCTCGTTTTTGGAGAGCCAACTGGACATACCGGTCGTGGACGAGACAAAGCTGAAGGGGAAGTATGATTTGGAGATTCCTTGGTACAATGAGAATCCTGAACAAATCCACGAAGAACTCAAGAAAAAAGGATTAGAATTGGTTGCCTCAGAAAGAAAAATCAAGGTTTTGGTAATCAAAGACAAATGAATGCAAAGGTTGTTTGCGTTTTCCCGTTCTGCGAAGTCTGCGCTTCGCAGTTTTATGCCGGTAGTCTCTGACTACCTCACGCCCACGCCTTGCGTGGCAGGCTTGGCGTGAAAGATGCGTTGTGAACCAAGTTGGTTGCGCTACGCGCCGCCTGTCACGTCTTGGCATGAGTAGTCGCAGACGGATGAACATAATCCTTTGTAGCCAAAGGCTACGAAGAACACTTTGCCGTTTTAGGCAAAAAATGCTCAAAACGCCTGTTGACTGCTACTGCTACCGCCACTGCCTACTAATTGGCTTCGCAGAAACGTAAGTTCGAGGAAGTCAATCTCCGATTTCCGCAATCCGAATTCCCACTTCCGCGTTCCGTTCCGGTCATTTTGACAATCTGCACGGTTTTTGCCGTTATAGGGTTGGTTGACATTCCACAGCCCCATTTTCATTCTGGTTGTGGTCTGGATCAATCGCCGGGGAAACCTTACAGGCAAAGGGAGGAAAACCGGTAATTTCTATACCTTTGCGCCGCTTTCTAAGGAGAAGCGTCAATCCGAAGTGCAAATGCTCATCAACATCCTGAAATCGAAAATCCACCGCGCCAAAGTCACCGAAGCGAACCTGAACTACGTGGGCAGCATCACCATTGACGAGGACTTGCTTGACGCGGCCAACATGATTGAAAACGAGAAAGTCCTGATTGTCAATAACAACAACGGCGAACGTTTCGAGACCTACATCATCAAAGGCGAACGCGGCAGCGGGGCCATTTGCCTCAACGGAGCCGCCGCCCGCAAAGTGCAGGTGGGCGACATTCTGATCATTATCTCCTTCGCTTCGATGGATTTCGAGGAAGCCAAGTCGTTCAAGCCATGGCTCGTGTTCCCCGACGAAAACAACCGAATCGCCATTTAAAGTGGTTAGTGGCAAGTCGTAAGTGGCAAGTAATAGGCTGTAAGTGAAGACAGGCCTTTGGGTGATGCGATTTGTCACCATCGGGTATTCAACAATCTTTCCTACTTACGACTTGCCACTCACGACTTACGACTCACTTATGACCTACCACTTGCGACTTACGACTTGATATGCGTTTCCGGCTCATAGACCTTCTCAAATACGCCGTTCCGCTCGTAGTGGCCTATCTGCTGCTGCGCTACTACGTGTTCAAGGAAATCAGCTTGTCGGAGATGGTGGCCGTGTTCCGGCAGGCCGACTACGGCTGGGTGTTGCTATCAGGCGTAATTTTGCTGACGGCGCACTGGAGCCGCGCCTACCGCTGGCGGCTGTTGCTGGAGCCGCTGGGCCATCGGCCGGGTGTGTTCCGGGTGTTTTTGGCCGTCATGATTGGGTACTTTGCCAACCTGCTGCTACCCCGGCTGGGCGAAGTGTCGCGGTGCGGCATGTTGCAGAAAATGAATCGCGTGCCGGTGAATGTCGGCATCGGCACGGTTGTGGCCGAGCGGCTCTTCGACTTGCTGATGTTGCTCGTTTTGCTTGCCCTCACGTTTTTGATAGAATTCAATCGAATCAGCGGTTTTTTCTTGAATTTGTTCGGAGCCAAGGCCGGTTCGCTGGCGCAACTGCCCGTCGGTTTTTACTTGGCAGCCGCAGGCGGACTTTTGGTGATAATCCTCGGAACGTTTTGGGCGTACCGCAACCAAGAAACGCTGTGGCGGATGCCGGGCTTGGCCCGCGTGCGGGAGTTTTTCCTCGGCATGTGGGAAGGCGTAATCAGCGTGCGCCGCCTCCGCGACCGCAACGCGTTTTTGTTCCACACGCTGCTGATTTGGGTGTGTTATTACTTCGCGGCCTACACCCTTACCTTCGCCCTGCCCGATGCCCGTCCGCTCAGTTGGCAAGCCGGACTCACCATCCTGATGACTGGCAGCCTCGGCATGGCGGCACCCGTGCAAGGCGGCACCGGGCCGTACCACCTGCTGGTGAGTAGTGCGTTGATGCTCTACGGCTGGACGCAACAGGAAGGCATCATTTTGGCGACATTCATCTGGGCCTCGCAAACCTTGTTGACCGTCATTGCCGGAGGTGTTAGTTTCGTCATCAGCCTGTTCGTCAAGCCCGAAGCCGCCCCCAAGGAGCCGACTGTCGGATAGGCGTTTTGTCTGAACCATGATTCATAGGATTCAGGGATTGTCTTGATTGGAAAGAAAATCATGTTAATCCTCCAATCCTACGAATCAGGGTTCAGACAACCGGGCGTTTTGGACAAAAAACGCCCAAAACGCCCATTGGCGGCGGGTATAAAACCCGCCGCTACGGATAAATGCTATCTTACTTCTGAACTCTTACTTCTGACCTAAATTCGTACTTCGTAAATCGTACTTCAAAATGTCTTCCGATAAGATCAAGTCGCTGCCTGAAGCGTTGGCGACCATAGCCGCGTGGAAGGCCGCCGGTGAAAAAGTGGTGTTTACCAACGGCTGCTTCGACATCCTGCACGTAGGCCACGTGGACTACTTGGAGAAAGCCCGCGCCACCGGCGACCGGCTGGTGGTGGGCCTGAATACCGACGCTTCGGTACGCCGACTGAAAGGGCAAACGCGTCCCGTGGTGCCGGAGAGCGGACGCAGCCGCGTCATGGCGGCGTTGGGATTCGTGGATTTGGTGGTTTTGTTCGACGAAGACACGCCAAAAAGTCTGATTGAAGCCGTAAAACCTGACATTTTGATCAAAGGCGACGACTATTCGGTTGAAAACATTGTTGGTGCGGATTTTGTTATTTCCAGCGGGGGAAAAGTACAAACCATCCCCTTGGTCAAAGGCTTTTCGACCTCCACCATTATTGAAAAGATAAAGGGGTCGTAGGCAGGTGTCAGGCGGTCAATTGTCTTTGAAACAGCTTTTGACTAACTTGCACAAAGACCGCCAAACAATTGGTTCAAAATAAAAGACGAGCTGTTTCGTCTATCTGTTCAACTAAAAACAACGCAAAAACACATGATCATCATCATCAGCGTCGTCACCATGCTTGTCAGTATGTTCGTAAGCTGGCGGCTGAAGAGCAAATTCCAAGAGTATTCCCAAATTCCGTTGGCAAACGGCATGAGCGGTGCCGAAGCCGCCGCCAAGATGCTGCGCGACAACGGCATATACGACGTGAAAATCATGTCTGTGGAAGGCCAACTTACCGACCACTACAATCCGAGCGACAAGACCGTGAACCTGAGCGAAGGCGTGTACCAAGGCCGCAGCGCGGCGGCAGTGGCTGTGGCCTCGCACGAGGTGGGCCACGCCGTGCAGCACGCCACCCAGTACGGCCCGCTGCAAATGCGGTCGGCGTTGGTGCCGATAGTGAGCGTGTGCAGCAACGTGCTGAACGTGCTGAACATGCTGCTTATTTTCGGTGTGGGCTTTAGCTTTTACCAAGGCTCCGGGGCCATGGGCAACGTGATTCTGCTTGTCCTCATCGGTGCAAACGCCGGCTTGGCCCTGTTCTCGACCATTACGCTGCCCGTCGAATTCGATGCCAGCAAACGGGCCTTGGCTTGGATGGAAAGCAGCGGCGTGGTGACCACCCGCGAACACGATATGGCGAAGGATGCCCTGAAATGGGCCGCCCTGACCTACGTGGTGGCTGCCTTGGGTGCCTTGGCGCAAGTGGCCTACTGGCTCATGGTGTTCCTCGGCCGTCGGGACGATTAGGAAGCCCCACCCCGGCCCTCCCCAAGGGGAGGAAGAAAAAAAGTCGTTTTGGGCAAAATTTGCCCAAAACGCCTTTTTCTTTTTTGACTGCCCACTGCTACCGCCACTGCCT